>DAOWIP010000595.1 GCA_030640865.1 Sedimentisphaerales bacterium
AATGAAGAAACCATATTATGACTACTCGACAATAAGAAAACGGCGTGTGCTGAAGCATGTGGTATGAAAGAAGATTTATGAAACGTCCGGCTGCTGTTATTGTTATATTGTTGTTCATAGCTTTGCTCAGGTTCACGGTACTGAACAGAGGGGCACTGCCGCGGGCGGATTTTACATACGCGATCGGGGATACTATCAAAACCCTCGATCCGGCTCATACGGCATGGAATGAAGATATTCGTATGGCCCTTGCCCTGTGGGAAGGGCTGGCGACCTATCATCCGAAGACCACCAAGGCAATCTCCGGCGCGGCTCATATTCCACCGCAGATAAGCACCGACCGGTTGACCTACACGTTCGAACTAAGACAAGACGCACGATGGTCGAACGGCGATCAGGTAACGGCAAATGATTTTGTCTATGCCTGGAGACGGGCAATCGAACCAGGGACCGCCCATGTATATGCGTTTCTGATTGTGGAAAATATAGCAGGGGCCAAAGAATACAGCCATTGGCGTAACCGGGCAGTTCGGGCATTGGGGATTATGAAGGACCTGGCCAGGGCTAAAGATATTTCCGAACAGGATGAACAGTTTATCCGTTCATTACACCTGCCGGGCACCGAGCAGGAAAAACCGGACTGGCTGAAAATCGCCGGCCGCTTTCGCGAAAATCATATAGCACAAATGAACCGGGAATTCGAGAAGGTTGAAATCAAGGCTCTGGATGATTTTCACTTGCAGGTACGACTGGTTAGGCCGACGGCGTATTTTCTCGATCTGGTTGCCTTCAGCACGTTTCTACCGGTTCATAAAGCCTCAATCGAAAAACTACGCGTTACAGATGATCCGGCGGTAACAGACCTGACGCTATGGGTGTTCGATCCGCAGTGGGTCAAGCCCGACTATCACCGTAACGGCTATCCGGGACTTGTGTCAAATGGCGCGTTCACAATAACCGACTGGCAGTTCAAACGATATATGCTTTTTAAGAAGAATCCCTATTATTGGGACCGCAAGAACGTCAAATCAGAAACTATTATGGCGAGGATTATACCAGAGGCAAGCACGGCATTTCTGGCGTACGAACGCGGCGAAACAGACTGGCTCCGGGACCTGACACGACTGGATTTTGCCCCGGCCCTTGTCGAAAAGACACGGCAGGGCCAACGTAACGACATACACATTTGCCCGGCATTCGGCACATATTTTTATTACTTTAACTGCCAAAAACATCTGCCGGACGGTTCGGAAAACCCGTTCGCTGATGCGCGGGTTCGGATGGCGTTTAACCTGGCAGTGGATAAACAGGCTATTGTCGATAAAGTAAAAAAAATCGGTAATACGGCGGCCCGCAATTTTGTGCCACCCAATACAATCGAAGGCTACTCCTGTCCGCCCGGTCCCGAATACAACCCCGACCAGGCCCGCATACTGTTAGCCGAGGCAGGCTATGCCGACGGAACAAGACTGCCGACAATTGAGATACTTTATAATAAAGGCTACGGCCATGAGAAAGTCGCCGAGGCCATCGGGCAAATGTGGGCTGAAATTCTCCACGCAAAGGTTGTCCTGAAAGGTAAAGAGATGAAAAGCTTCGATGAGGACAAGACCAATCATCGGTTTGTCGTCTGCCGGGCCAGTTGGTACGGCGATTACAGCGACCCGACAACTTTTCTGGATATGATGATTACCGGCAACGGACAAAACGACGCGGCTTTTTCCAATAATGATTATGACAGGCTGATGCGGCAGGCAAGCGAGTGCCGTAACCAAAAGCAACGGTTTGAGATACTCGCCAAAGCAGAAAAAATGCTGGTACAGGAACAGGTTCCTTTTCTACCTGTTTATTATTACGTCAACCTGCTTGCTTACAGAGAGCACGTAAAAGGTTTGTATCTTAACGCTCGTGAGATGCACCCATTCAAATATATTTATGTCGATAAATCAGTTGATTATTGCTTTTAAATGTGGTAGAATTAGAATGTATACCCATCAGGTATGATTCTTCCTGGCAAGGTCCAGTATAAGGCATTATCTAAAAAATGGTTGTGTAATGGCATATCGGGATCGATATATTTAATCACACAGGAGATTAGCCATGGCTGAGATACCAAATAACAATCAATCGGACAAATCGCATTCTTCACAAGTTCCACTGCATCGGCGAATAGCGGAAAACCTGACCAGACAGGTTACTATGGGCCAAATAAAACCCGGACAGAAATTACCGTCCGAACGGCATATCGCCCATCGATTCGGCGCTTCACGCGGTACGGTCCGCACGGCGTTACAGCACCTTGAACAAGCGGGCCTGATAACCCGCCGCGACCGCCGCAGCGCTGTTGTCGCGATCCGCAGAGACATCAAGCCCTATATACGCATAGCATGCAGTAACGGCCGAATATTAAAACTGCTTCGCCATCTGGGCGATTTACAGCTTTTACCACCCCGCTGCCATTTGCAGTTACTCGATCTTCAGCAGAGCGGCGCAATCGGTGAACTGCTGGCCCAGCCTTCCAGCGGTGCGGATATACTCTTTTGTGATATGG
>DAOWIP010000124.1 GCA_030640865.1 Sedimentisphaerales bacterium
AGCTTAAGCATGGTATTCCAATTGGGTGGCACCTTTCTGTATTTCAGAGAGGTGTTCCTGTATAATCCTTGATGGGTGGCAGCCACTACAGTCCCGATGAAATCGCGACGAAAGTGGATGGTAGCTAAGTAGGGTGCGATGTATCGCACCATTTAATCTAACAAGTCAGTTCAGGGCAACGCCTTGGGTTACGGACTTGGCGCATAAAAAAGGGCCTCTGGTTCCAGTCGAACACAGCAGGCCCAAACCCCATATAATCGGCTTCCAATAATGTTGCTTACAGACCGTCGGGACATTTCAGATCATCCTGACTATCTCAAAAAACAAGTTTCTCCCTCAACGAAAAACATCTCACGCAATCCGGAACCGATTAAGCCATTTATTCGATTTTATTTCTAAACACTGCTTCGCAAATGTCATCACTTTGCGTACCGCAGTGATTATTTACGCCGGTTCCGGCGAAGTACGTTTGTCTTTTGCACTTCCTTGGCAATCCTTCGCCGGAACCCGCCAGCCAAGACACATTCATTTTCTTCACTGCCGGTCCACATCGACACTCGACGGCCCGCGTCCTCGACTGTACCACAGTCTCGGCCCGGAACAAACCGGCTTACATAGTGCTCACGACTGAATTTTCCCGTTAGTACGCGGGCAAGTAACCTTACGTATGTTACGGTTCCGCTCGCGGGAATTCCAATACGCGGTGCGTATAGTTCGCCATTAAACAATGACGTCAACACTCTAAAGAGCCCTTCCGCGTGGGAAGGGCTTAGTGGATGACACACATAAAAAAGAGGTTATAAGCTAAAACATTTAGGCCCGGGATGAAACCTTACTCAAGCGTTACGGCGTCGGAATTACCTGGTACGACAGCCAAATCAACTGCTGCTCATAGTACTAAGCATACCGACTCAACCACCCAGCCGGCCTCAAATAAGCCAACAACTAACCTCGTTTTATGTTCACTTAAACTTAAAATATAAATCAGCCAAAGGCAAATCGACCGAGAAATTTTTTACCGAAATAATGAAATGAACGCTTGTAACGTACCGCAGAACAAGACTATATGACAATTATCTTTTTTTGTAACCGTTCACGGGTTTTCAAGTAGGGTGGGCCTATGGCCCACGCGATTTCTATTTAGTTCCTGTTGCGGAAAATGAGATGTAGTGTGCCACGGCCGTGTCGGCCGTGTTTTATTACGCATGAACAGTTACTTTTATTCTAAAGCGGAACTGTTAATTGCGGCTCTGCTGCATCCGGGCTGCCATAAGAATATGACGCAGACGATCTACCGGCTGTTGATTGAGATAATCTTCAGTAAAATCCAGTTTGAATCTGCCGTCGAAATGTAATAGCTCACGTTTTACCTGATCCAGGCTCATCTCGGCAATGGAGCAGGCTAACAACTCTTGACTTGAATTAACTGATGCCATATTTCACCCGGTTTTTTATGTTCCAGTTTATATGTAATCTCCATTCTTCGAATCGGGTAAAAAATCGACTGACTTTCGCTTATAATTGCCTTCAATTGCTTTGATACCTCCGCCAAAAGTGCCGAACGACCATTAAAATATACGATCCCAGCCTGACATCACGGTTGAGCTGAACTTTTGACGCTGGTGTCAACATTAATACAAATTGTTCAGGCAAGTTGGTTTTTTGCCCTATTTGGCTAAAAAATATCTTGCCCCGTCCCCAACGTCTGATAATCTCTTCATTATGAATATTGAACAACTGGATTACGACTTGCCCTCTCGCCTTATCGCCCAGCAGCCTGCCGTTGTGCGAACAGACTCTCGGCTGCTGGTATTGGACCGTTCGGGTGGGTTACTGGAGCACCGCCGTTTCCACGATCTTGTCGAATATCTCAGAAGCGGTGATTGCCTTGTCATTAACGATACCAGGGTCATCCCGGCCCGTTTTTTCATTCGGCGTGTTACTGGCGGAAGGATTGAGGGATTGTTTTTAAATGTCACCGATAATGGAACCTGGCGGGTAATGTTGAAGAACGCGTCTCGGTTGCGTTCTAACGAGATTGTAACACTCGCCGACCCGCACAAACAGTACCAGGCCGTATCCAATCAGACATTTACCATAATTGACAATCCGAAACAGGGAATATGGCTGATCCAACCGGAATCCAAAGATGATTCTTTCGACATACTGAACAGATATGGCATTACCCCCCTGCCCCCTTATATAAAACGCAAGGTTGAAGCCGGCAGCTATCATACCGAACAGACGGACCGTCGCCGTTATCAAACCGTATTTGCTCAGACAGCCGGTTCAGTCGCGGCCCCTACTGCCGGCCTGCATTTTACCGACGAGCTGCTCAAGTCATTACGTAACCATAATATTGAAATCGCCCGAATTACACTGCACGTGGGACTGGGCACATTTCAGTCTATCACCACAGAAAAGGTGGAAGAACACCGAATGCACTCCGAGTTCTATCAACTCGACGAAAGCAACGCTGCTGTCATAAACAACACCCTTCAGCATGGCTCACGGCTCGTCGCGGTCGGTACTACCTCGATCCGCACGCTTGAGACCCTCGCCCAATCCGGCCGCGTACGGCCCGGCTCAGGCTGGACCGATTTATTTATCACGCCCGGCTACCGCTTTCAGGTGGTCAATACAATAATCACAAACTTCCATTTGCCGCGTACGTCATTACTGGCCCTGGTCTGCGCGTTCGCCGGTACTGAACAAACCCTGACCGCCTATAACGAAGCCGTCCGCAACGAATACCGTTTTTACAGCTATGGCGACGCTATGCTGATTCTGTAAATTCAATCAGCAAAATCTGTGACTCCCTTCTCCCTTCTCCCTTCTGAATTCTGAATTCTGAATTCTCTTTACTCTCCCCCCTCTGAAGTCCGCATCTCTTTTTTCAGCCATGGCCAGTAATACGCCGTATAGACCCATATCGAAATCAGGTTAATAGCCATACTGATAAACTCCAGCGAGTATATAAGAATCGGATAGACTGTTTTCCCCCAGCCGACCTGCGTCTGCAGCCACCAGTGGCTCGGCGCTGCGAGATAGTAAAAAATTACACAGATAACCGGAAATGAAATAACGGTTCTTGCCTTGCCCGACCAGTTAGCCCGGCCGTCCACATTATAAATAGCGCCTATTGACCGCAAAAAAGACACCCACTGGTCACGAAACAGAAAAAGTATCGTCAATATCAGCAGCAGTTGCGAATGAAAAACCTGACCGGCCGCCCCCGCCAGATAAACCAGCGTAGGAAAGCTAATCAGATAAAACATCTTATCGGTCAGCGGATCGGCGTAGGCGCCCATTCGCGTAACCACCTGGAACTTCCGTGCGAAATAGCCGTCGAACAGGTCTGTTACTGCCGAGAGAATCATCGCCGCAAAAGCTATTGAAAACCAGAAACTGCTTAACGGCTTTGGTGCCAGAACACACACTACCAGAAACACAAAAACCAGCGGCAATCGCCCTAACGTCAGCGACTGCACAAAAATAAATTTCCATCTTCGCGTATTGTCCATTCGTTACTGCCTTCGGTTATTGCTGCCTTAGTACAAGACTTTTGCAAAATGGGGGTTAGGCATACATTAGTAAAGAAATTTGGCTTTGGAAATTTCTTTACTAATCCCGCAACTATATTAGTATCAAGAACTTATTATTTTACTGAAAAATATGGTTTAAATTGATATTCTCAAAAAAATATGCCTAATCGCCATTTTGCAAAACTCCAGTTAGTACCAAATCCACAACCTCACGGAATCCTGTCCCGCATTCGCCGTTGGTAACATAAGCCGGTCCATTCCGCATCAGCGGCAGAAAAGGCCGCACATTGGCCATCCCGAACGATAGCGGAAAAAACTCGAACATCGGCTCATCGTTGGGCGAATCGCCGCAAAAGATAAACTTTTCACGCTGTTCATCCAGTTCAATACCCAACTGTTCACCGGCCCACAGTCGCGACGTACTCAATTTATCGAAGTCGCCGTACCATCCATTCACATGAATCGACGAAATCCGCGCATGGGCGCCTGCCTGTTCGAACAATTCTTTGATTCGTGTAATCTGCTCTTGTGTCAGTGGTTCAACATCTTCGCAAAAGTCAACAGCCAGGTCATATTCCCGGTAGGGTTGGTCGGACGCGATACCTGCCCCGGGCACTTCATCCAGAATTTTCTCACGCAGTCCCGCCAGTCGTTCGCGGAATATCCGCCGTTCATCATCGTTGTATAGAAACCGCCTCTGTAATTTCGAACCATCGTAATAAAAGTAGAACCCGCCATTCTCGCCTACTACCGCGTCAACCGGCCAGAACCGCGCGATATGATCGCACCAGCCCGCCGGCCGACCCGTTACGATTACCACCTTCAGTCCTCTCTCCTTCAGCAGCCACAACGCCTCAAATGCCTCTACTGTAATCTTCCCTCTTGTTGAAATCGTATCATCAATATCGCTGAACACACCACGCACCCCCGCCAGTCGTTCTGTATCTAATTGATCAATCTGTTCCAACGTCCTGCTATTCCTTTGTCTCTATAAATCATAAGGCCAAGAAAAAACACTCTTTTTCAGGGAAATAAAGGTGTCCGGTACTTTTTTCTCGACTTTCTTTATTGGCTCCTCATAAGAATCTGTACAGAATATGAGGCTAAAAACCCCGCAGAGCCCTATCCTCCGCTCAGGTCAGAAGTTATGATAATATCTCGAAATAGAACAGTCAAACTAAAAACTTCGGGATTGACAATAAAGCGCAAAATCCTAGGGGTTTGGGGGCAAAGCCCCCATGAAAAACTAATGTTTTTTACAATATACATATACAGATTCTTGTGAGGAGCCAGATATTCTTTGACAGGATTATCGTATAGGAATGCTATTACTAAAATCGATGAGCAAGTTGAATAATTTAGGATGTTCAAATATTTTAATATTGATCAAAGCAGATATTGCCGCTTTGGCATCCAATACTTCAGAAAGTTTATTCTCAGGGCCGTTCCAGATTTCTTTAATCTCTTCATAAACCTTGCTTTTCATCTCATCAGAAGTAAGGTTATTTAGGGCTTGCTGAATAACTTATTTTTTGCATCCCGCTATCTACGGCGGCCCATCGCAGCAGTATTTCAAGCCGCCATCTGCATGTCCCAATGCCTGTTGCGATACCCGGCAGCATATAC
>DAOWIP010000332.1 GCA_030640865.1 Sedimentisphaerales bacterium
GTTATTCTTAATCTTCGAGATATCCGCCCTTTTTGAAATATTCCAGCGATTCTTCGATAGTGCTGAAGACTTTTGTGGCGGTTTCCGTTACAAACGGCGAGGGTTGTGCCTTTGGCCGCCAGATGACAAACACTTCGCGGGTGGCTTCGTAGGCATGTTGCAGTTCACGTTCGACCCCACTGGACAGCCCAGGTTTGCCTTCGGGCAGTTCCGGGATATAGCTGATAATCATATCGGCCTGATCTATCAGCATAAAATCGCGGGCGTAAATCTGAGCGTGGATGTCGCCGGCCACCCGCATTACCTCAGTTACGTCAAAACGCATTGGTTCGCCGAGCACTTCCACTTCCATTACCTTTTGGCCCTGTTCTGAGGCAGCCACCGCGTCCAGATAGAGTTGTTGTTCTTCCAGATCGGACGGGTCGAAGATGGCAAAGTGTTTCCCCATTAACTGCCGGAAACGTTTTATTTCTTTTTGGACCTCGCTTATCTCGGTTACATGCGTCATTGGAAAGCTCAGATAGGCCTTACGTATCCGGGGTTGAAACATCAGTCGGCACAGGGTCAGGGCTGTGGAATTATCTCGGCCGAGCGCCAGGGCGTGAAATTTCGCCGCCGGCCCGGACCTTTGCAGACTGCACCCCATCATCATCATTTCCGTAGCCAGTGTTTCTTCTTCCCGCCAGACGAGCAGATCTTTGAGCGAATGATCGACATTATGTTCCAGTAGCCGCCCGTGCAGGGCGTCCACATTGTCCATCAGGCAGACATACAGGTCGGCGTCGAACTGGGCCAACTGGTCGAAATCGAACGCGGGAAAAAGACCGTGTTTCCAGCGAAACGTCGCGTGAGTATTGACCACGAGGTTTTTTCTGTCCTGGGCCAGAGCCAGTATATCCTTGAAGACGCTTCGTCGCAATTGATGCAGCCGTGCCAGCGGCAGATCGAGAATCCGGCCCGGCGCCACGTCCGGTGCCTCGGCATACATACGTTCGCCCACATGGCAAACGGTCATTTCGTGCCCCCCCTGCTCGGCCAGCCGTTCTACACGCTCCAGAAAATTCGCCTTGTCTAATCCGACGGTTCCGGTAATAATTATTCTCATACGAACATTATGGACATAAGTGAATTTTTTTTCCAGTATGAAATATAAATAGCCCTCGCTGTACCGCAGGCGTCTCGCCTGCAAATCTTGTAGGGTGGGCTTTGACCCATGCGTTTTTCTGAATAAACAAATGAAATTGACAGATCTGAAATTTTTACTGGAGTTTATCAAGGACAAGAAAGCCGTCGGAGCCGTTACCCCCAGTTCTCCCGCTTTGGCCCGCGAAATTGTTTCACACGGTAATCTCTCTGACGCCTCTGTCGTCGTCGAATACGGCCCCGGCACAGGCTCTTTCACTGCCGAAATCCTGTCCCGGCTAAACGACGGTGCCTGCTTTCTGACTATCGAACAAAACCGCACCCTTGCCGCGCACCTTAGAAAGCGATTTCCCGACTTGCTGTTATTTGAGGATTCTGTTGAAAACGTACCCCGAATCATCGAATCTCTCGGCCATACCGAGGTGGACTGTATCATCAGCGGCCTGCCCTGGGCCTCGTTCAGCCCCGAGTTGCAGGACAGGTTATTGCGACCAACCCTTTCCGTATTACGACAGGGCGGGACATTTTGCACTTTTACTTATGTTCAGAGTCCGCTGTTGCCATCTGGTAGGCGGTTCCGGAAAAAGCTCCGAAAACATTTTTCCGAGGTGTTCACTTCTTCGATCGTCTGGCGGAACCTTCCACCTGCTTTTGTTTATCAGTGTATAAAGTAGCAACCACAACCCTTATCGGTGGGTGGCTTACCCTTTTTTAATATTTTTCTGTTCTTTCGTGGCCTTTCGTTTCAGATTCATTTGATCCATGAAGAACTTATCGGTTTTAATGTTTTTGACTAAAAAGGCCTGTAGTTCTTTAGCGGATGCGGTCAAGAGAATCTTATCCTCAATTTTTTCGCATTGAATGGCATTCGGGTCTTTATCCAGCAGTTGCTCAAGCCCGTCAGGATGCATGATAGCCATCTGCAGCGTAGGTTCTATCTGCTTGACGAAAATGAATGTATGAGCCGGAATCAGGTGCACCTGATAGAACGCGCTATATGGTAAATCTGGATCACTGGGGTAAAGGTCCAGGAACATATTCCCCTCGATACTGACAAGATGTACAAGAAATTCGCCTTTTTTTCCGTCGCAGTCGGTATATACGAGACAATATGATTTTTCGTCGTACTTGCTGAAACACCAGCTTTCCGATGAGCTCTCCTCGGCCCATAGTCCTACAAGATTTGGATTGAATATAACATCTTCGTCGGTATAAAGACTATGTAGAGAGGGTACACAGCCCACAAATGAAAACAGAGCGATTATTGCAATGGTTGAAATTGTCTTTTGCATAATGATGAACTCCTGTTTTATCCTGTAAATCCTGTCTTCTGTCTTTGCTTAATTTTGGGCTCAACTCCAATAAAGTTGGTAGAAAATCGTTCAAGAGCAGTCAGCCGCAGGCTGACTGGAGTTTATCGCATTGCAGCAACCGGCATAATCATCGTAGATAGAAAACCGCGTGGGGTAAGACCCCACCCTACGAGACTTACACATGACAGTGCCATTGGTACCGGACATCTTTAATTTCAATCCAAAGGAAAAGCAGTCCGAAATTGCGAGCCTTCACCTCCACAATCAGCATAAGGTGTGAAGACGACCTGTACCAACTGGTCCTTGACAATCGCTTCGCCACTGTAACGACGTCTGCCGTTTACGGGATCAAGGCATTTAA
>DAOWIP010000479.1 GCA_030640865.1 Sedimentisphaerales bacterium
AACCCGGTTCCCATAAGACATAATATAGGGACCAATCTGTCTTTCGCCGATGGGCATAGTGAGTACTGGAAATGGGTTGATGAACGTACAATTGAACTTGCTTTAATAAATGAAAAGAGCCCGGAAACGTATTATCCTACTGTATCGGTGCAGCCGGACAATCCGGACTTAATTAGGATGCAGAGGGCGGTGTGGGGCCGCGTCCATAGGCCTTAGGCACAACACAAAAAGATAATAAAAAAACGGTAGGCCAACCATGCTTTAGCTTTTCCAAATTATGAGTTGTTTTATATAGCTAAAGTGTTACAAGTAGTTTATTATGGTTTGCGGGATAAGAAGTATGGACGTAGTATAAATCACAATTAAAGGATGTTAAATGTTAGATTGCATCAGAAAGAATGTTGTTTTTCGGCAAGTGTTGATGTTTGTATTTGTTGTTTCGGCTGGGTGGAACAGTTGCCTTTCCGCCAGGGCCGAATCGCCGGTGAATTGCGAAGATGACTTGACGGTTCGTGCGCCGGGAGTGTTCGACTCATACGAGACGATGCGGGCTGAGTTGGCGAAGCTGCGAGAGGCATATAAGCCGTTTATGCAAAGCCTGCCAACGGCTCTGAATGTCAGAAAACAGACACCCATAGATAGACGGTGGCGATTCGCTTATGAAGTAGAACCATTCGAGTTAAGCAGAAAAGAATATGTAAAAGGACGAGATATACCACAGCCAAAAAAATGGTACACAAAGGATTATGACGACGGCTCATGGGGAAAGGTTGACGTGCCGGAGTGGCGGTATCAGCGACAAAAAGTAGCCGGATGGAACGGTAAAGCACCAACCTCCGTCAGATGGTATCGTACCTCCTTTTCAACTCCGGCTGTCAAAAAGAATAAACGGTTGTTTCTCGTCTTCAAAGGGGTGGACTGGCGGGCGCAGGTGTGGCTCAACGGGAAATATGTCGGATCACATATAACTTACTATGAGTCGTTCCGCTTCGACGTTACAGAACTTCTGGAAAAGGACAACGTCCTGGCAATCCGGGTTGTCGATGGGCCGGGCTACGGAGAACCGGTTGCCTACTGGGGTCCGTTTCCCGGGCCGATGTCAAAGAATCCCCATTACACCCGTAACAATCAAAAAGAGTTCTTGCTCAGCCTGACCGGTCCCGATGGCGCAGCCGGTCCGCAAGGGATATCAGGACACGGAGGCGGAGGGGGCGGACTGGTCCGTGAAGTATATTTAGAGTCCTGCGGTGAGAATTGTATCGCGGCGGTATTTGCCCGTGCTGACCTGCGGAACAATACCGTCAGGGTAAAAGTGGAAACAGATGCCAGGATAGACCGTAAAGCGTCAATTGAGGTTCAGATAATACCTGAAAACTTTGTCGGTCAGCCTTTTCACAAAACAATCGGTAAAAAGCTGCCGAAAGGGTTCGGTGAGCATGAAATCACAGTACCGATTTCAGGGATGAAACTATGGTCGCCCCGAAGCCCCTATCTATATCGCTGCCGAGTGATATTGAAAGACAAGGGTAAAGTCATTGACGGCAAGGACGTCCTTTTCGGCTGTCGGTCTTTTACCGTAACCTCCGCGGAAGAAAGTAAAAAAACCGGCGATACACAAGGCACGTTATACCTGAACGGTAAGCCCATCTTTCTGCGCGGCGCTAATATCAACGGGCTGAATCTATGGTGGTACTGGGGCCAGGATAACAAGATTGTCGATTGCCTGTTAATGCTGAAATTGGCCAATTTCAACATGGTCAGAATAACACAGCACGTAAGTTTTCCTGAAGTACGAGAATATATGGATCGGTTAGGCATTATGTCGGAGCAGGACCAGGGATACGGCAATGGGAGGATCGGCTGTACCTTACCGAAAGAATGGATTGCCACCGGCAGACCACTGGCACGAGTATGCTATAATAATCCCGGCGTTGTTATACTTAACTTCGGCAATGAGATTACAATTGATACACTTAATGTAAAAAAACTAATGGATGAAGTGCTGACGGTTGATCCGGAGCGAATTATTATGCCTGTCAGCGGCTTAAGGAAAACCGTACTTCCCAAAGGATACTCAAAAAATCTGGTGCCAGATTACCATAGCTACGAAGGATGGTACGGCAATCCCGGGAAGGTGTGGGACCTGGCCAAAAAAGTAGAAAAAGTAAGCGATCTCAGGCCAAAAGAGACCATAACAATTGACGGTAAATTGATTGTGGGTGAGTTCGGCGCTGAGGCTATGGATTGCTTTGAAACAATGAAGAGTATTTTCCCTCCCCAATTTGAGGTGCC
>DAOWIP010000373.1 GCA_030640865.1 Sedimentisphaerales bacterium
TAAGCATCTCCCATTTCCGATCGACCATATCCTCCCGTTTACTCAGGTGGCGCTCATTGTTACGCAGTTCATTGCGTATGTTTGTGGTTTCCTTTTCAAATTCTTCCCGCCTCTTGATGGCTTCCGCCTTGGCTTCCAACTTGGCCGTCTTGGTGGTATTTTCGGCTTGCATCTTGGCATCGCGTATAATGTCCTGGGACTTTCGTTCTGCTGCCTGAACGCGGTTCTTGCCCATAATATTCTGGGCCAACCAAAAAACCACCACACCGACAACCAGCCCACCAATAGCGCCAGCCAACATAGAAAGCGGCTCGAATGCGGCTATTATTGTCATTGTGTACATCTTTCTTGCTCCGATTTTAGTTAATGTTCATAACATACGGTACATAAGGAGGTTACAATAAATCAGCCGATTTGACCATAATTGCGCCAGAGGCGAAAAATGCTGAAAAAGAGGTGTCAAACGATTCAGGCAAGCCCCAAAACGTGATTGCTGAATATGTCCATTTATCCGCTATTTTAGCGAATTAAACTCGAAAAAGAGTAAAAAACAGAGCTTTTTGGCACATCCACGACTTCCATTATTCGAAAATCTTCGCTTTATTGCTAAAAAAACAGGTATTTTGACCTATTTTCAACAATTGTCAATATGTTACGTTTTTGGGGTTTTTGGCCCACATCCGGGATAAGCCCGGATTATTTTATTGATCCAACACAAAATTCAGCCCCGGCCCGCCGGGTTTCGCACTATCTCTGATGCGTATATAAGTAAGGCGCAAATCCTTCCGGTCCTACCGATAAAACCGATGACCGGCTGTTTATTACACTACTCCTTTCTTAAACGTTAAAAATATCCTATCTGATTCGTTAGTGTAACAGCAACTTCCAGGGCCGGTCAAGGGAAAAGTTTATCCGCGCAAATCTCTGTATGTCAGTCTTTTATGCGATGGTTGTGGCGAGTTTATTCCCAATCGACGTCCAACAGGTCTGAAAGTTGGCGGATACGGCGGGGAAGAAACGACAGGTCATTGTCATTCCCGCTTCGGCCGTCGGTTATCCATACAGGAGTGAGACCAGCGCCGCGGGCGCCGAGAACGTCGCAGTCATAGCGGTCGCCGACGTAGGCACAGGCCTGGGGAGGAAGTTTCATCTCGTCCATCGCGGCCTGAAATATGCGTTGGTCCGGCTTGACAGCGCACACGACTGTAGAATCAATCATAGTTTCAAAGAACTGATCCAGGCGAAATTGGCGGCACCAGCCGGCAGTATTGCCCCAATTGTTACTGATACAGCCAAGTCGAAAACGTTCCTGTAACTTCCGGAGCACCAAGTGATTACGCTCTATAAACTTGCGGGACTCGGCCAGAAACTCCTCGGCCACCTCCTGAACGCTCCACGAGTTGGAGGTTTCAACGGATTGCTGACATTGGAGATTATCCCGATTGCGGCATGCCCGGCAGGATGGGTTCGTAACACACGCATTTTTCCCGTTCATAAGGGTGTGAATATGTTCGCAGAGACGATGAACAATGCCGTCCATACTTAAGCGAGGTGTGTCGTCCAGCAAACATATATCACAAGCGGCCTTGTCGGCATACCGCTGGAACTCGTCAGGCTCTATATAACCGACACGCTCGGTTACGGCCTTATAAAGGCGGGTGAACCAGTCGGTACCATCACTGTCGAGAGTACCGCCAAAATCGAATAATATGGCTTTAATTTTCATATAGTCAGTTCACCAGTCAATATTTTTCCGCATTTTGCGTTTATGCAAGGTTTAAACTGTTAATCCGCCCACGTATTATACATAATATACCTCTGGTCGATATAGAAAAAGTGTAAGCATTCGGTCATATACAAGGAAGCGTTTTTATGGAAAAGGGAACTATTGTTCAACTTCATACCGATTTTGAAAAAAGTGTGTACGCTGATCAGGACACAGGCATGGACTTCTGGCTGGCGAGAGATTTGCAGAAACTTCTTGGTTATGCCAAATGGGAAAACTTCGAGAAAGTTATAGAAAAAGCCAAGATTTCCTGCAAAAACGCTGATTTTGAGCCTTCAGACCATTTTCTTGACATCAGGAAAAAGGTCGTGCTCGGTTCTGGGGCGTTTCGTGAAATTGAAGATATTGCCCTGACTCGATATGCCCGAAGCTTCAAAGAAAAAAGATAAACAATGAAACTACAATTTGACGCAAATCAGGAATATCAGAAAAAGGCAGTTATCAGCGAAGCAACGCTTCTCGACCAGGTCAAAAAAACTCAACTCGA
>DAOWIP010000004.1 GCA_030640865.1 Sedimentisphaerales bacterium
CAAAAGTCCGAAAAACGTTGCAAAAACAACCCCCATGCTCCAAAATCGAGGGGGCAAAAACTTTTGACGCTGGCGTCCGTGTTGAAAATTTGAATATAAATCATTGTGTTTTTTGACCCTGGAGGATATTCCGAATGAAAAGTATCGTTAATAAACCAGACTTCAAGCCCCGGAAACTCACGTTCGGCGAGGTAAAATGCTTCGCTTATAATCGAACGCTTAAGGATGAAATCGCGGCCGGGACGACTTCCGATGAAGCTGTTTTTATGTATCGGCTGATGCTCTATAACCGTGGATTTGAGAATATGATTGTAAAGCTGCGGAGCGGCGAACTGGTTCCGTTCGAAGGCTATAAGTTCTCCGGTGCAACACACCTTTCCATCGGTCAGGAAGGGGTCGCCATCGGTGCCAATTCGGCACTGCGGGCGGATGACTATATTACCAGCTCGCACCGCGGGCATGGACACGGTATCGCAAAAGAAGGCTACGCCCTCAAAGCAATGAGCACCCAGCAACTTCAGGAATTCACAAAAGGAATCAGCTTTACCAGCCAAAAAGACGATCCATTCGAAAAGGCACTGGAAGCCCATCTGTACCGCACAATGGCGGAATTCATGGGCAAACAGGAAGGTTACTGTCATGGGCGGGGCGGCGGTATGCATATCGCCGACTTTAATGTAGGACACTTGGGAGCCAACGCTATCGTCGGCGGCAGTTTGCCTATCGCTACGGGAGCGGCCATGTCCATGATGTTGCAGAACAAGGACCGGGTAACACTGTGCTTTTTCGGTGATGGGGCCTGTAATAATGGCGTATTCGGTGAATCATTGAATATGGCGAGCATGGCCCAGTTCACAAAAGGCGTGCCGGTAATATTCCTGATCGAAAATAACCAGTTCGGTATGAGCGGCCGGGGAATAGGAGAGGTTACAGGCGTTGATTATATCGCACGGCGAGGCTGTGGCTATAAACAAAACGGAATGCACGCCGAGGTCGTTAATGGTATGGATGGATTGGCTGTACGAGACGCGGTGCTGAGGGCCGCGGAATTCTGCCGAAAGGGCGATGGGCCGGTTCTGCTTGAGGCGATGACGTACCGATATAAAGGGCACTCGCTGAGTGATCAAAATGCCTACCGCACGGAAGAAGAGATCGAGGCCTGGATGCAGGAGGACCCACTCGAACGAATGAAACAACAACTGTTGCAAGCGAAGATACTTGATTCGAAACAAATAGAGCGAATGCAGGAACAGCACTTACAGCAGATGGAAGAAATCACCATAGCCGCCGCCCGAAGCGATTATCCCGATCCGAAAATGATCTACGATGGACTGTTCTCCGACAGTACCTCCGAGATTGTACCCGCTGAATATAAAACAACTGATTATAACAAAGAGGCTATTAAAAGTTACCGGGACGGCAAAGGGCGTATGCCCCAGCGAAGAGCACTGCTGGAAGCCCTGACCGAAGAGATGATCCGCGATAAACGCGTGGTGATGTACGGTGAAGACGTGGCCGAATACGGTGGGGCGTTTGCCGTTACGGCAGGGCTGATAGACATCTTCGGCAGGGAACGAGTCTTTAATTCCGCCATCTCCGAGGCAACTATCTGCGGCTCGGCGGTTGGTATGGCAATGACAGATATGCGGCCGGTGGTAGAATTGATGTATATTGACTTTATCCTGATGAGTATGGACCAGATCGGCAATCAGGCGGCCAAGAACAAATATATGTTCGGCGGTAAGGCCAGGGTACCTATGGTTATCCGAACGGCTATCGGAGGCGGCAAGGGCTATGCCGGCCAACATTCGCAGTCACTGGAAGCCATCGCCACCCAGATTCCCGGCCTGAAAGTCGTGGCACCCTCCACATCGGCGGATGCCAAGGGACTCCTGAAAAGCGCTATCCGTGACGATAACCCGGTCATCTTCCTGGAACATCAGTTATTGTACGGCGACCGTGATCCGGTTCCCGAAGGTGAGCACTTGGTCCCAATTGGTAAGGCCGCCGTCCAGCGGGAGGGAACAGACGTTACTCTTATCTCGTATTCCTATATGGCCAAGGTCATTCGAGAGGCCGCGGAACTGCTGGCCGAAAAAGGTGTCTCGGCGGAAGTTATCGACCTGAGAAGCCTTATCCCGCTTGACATCGATACCATCGTCTCGTCCGTTCAGAAAACAAACTACGCCGCGGTGGTCTGCCAGGCGCCGGCGACCGGCTGCTATGGCGAACATGTCATCGCGGAAATCCAACAAAAAGCGTTTGATTACTTAGATGGGCCGGTAGAACTTATCGCTTCGCACGATGTGCCGCCGCCTATGGCGCCGACACTGGAAGAAGAATTCATGCCCAACCCGCAAAAGGTGTGCGAACGGGTTTTGACTATGCTTGGAAAGTAGAAATATCAGGAGTAAGTGAATTTATGGCTACGGAAGTTAAAATACCCATACCGGACCAGACAACTGAAGAAGTACGCATTGTGCAATGGAACAAAAACAATGGCGATACCGTAAAGAAGGACGAAATCGTCCTCGAAGTCGAAACCGACAAATCAGTCATCGAGGTCGAAGCGGTTGCCGATGGTGTCTTGTTGAAGCAATTATTCGCGGTGGATGATATGGTGCCGGTTGGTAAGGTGGTCGCCCTTATCGGCGAAGCCGGTGAGACAGCCGAGGCCATAACCAATGTTGCTCCGGCGGAGCCGGCCAAGGCGGCCCCGGCAACCGCGACATCAACTCAAACACCTATGCCGGCGGTTTCTGATGATAAGCGTATCAAGGCATCACCCGTAGCTAAAAAATTGGCGGACAAGCTCGGTATCGATCTGGCACAGGTTAAGGGCACCGGCCCACACGGCAGAATTAACCGTCAGGATGTGGAACAGTTCGTCCAGGGAGGTACAGCGGCAGTATCCGCCGGCGCGACTGTTGGTGTAACCGTTGGCGCAACCGTGGTCAGCGGCCGTATTATCG
>DAOWIP010000400.1 GCA_030640865.1 Sedimentisphaerales bacterium
GATGGTTATATGGGAGCACCTCTCTGAAATACAGAAAGGTGCCACCCGACATAATAAATAGACCCCTGCCTTCGCAGGGGTGACAAATTGGTCAGTTTGAGTTAATAAACAAAATTTTAGGAGTTGTTAATGATTACAAAGTATCAAAGAGAATTTGTGTTGATGTTGATAATAGCCGCTGTTGGCCTTGGCGGATGCCGCAGTATCGCGGTCAAAACCAATATAGTACCTGTGGAAGTGAACATAGTTGGGATAAACAAATCACAATTTCCCTATTGGCAGGGAATGTCTATGGCCGCCTACTGGGAACCCGAAAACCAGGACCGCAAACAAGCCAAGAAAGATGGTTTTTTACACGAAATGCGATTCAACCAGAGTGGGCCGCGAGAGCTGATACTTGCCCGGAAGGACTCCATCTGGAAAAAATGGAAAAAGAAAAAAACCGACTATCTGTTTATTATGGCCCATCTGCCACCCGGTACCTATAAGGACCAAACCGGCAGCGCCGACAAAAGACGGCTGATTATTCCCTATGAATGTTGGGGCAGGTTTCAGGGACGGGCGGAAATTATAGTGGACGCCGGTGGCATCAGCAGCGCCAGCTTTAAAAAATGTGAATTCCCATAGAGGAATCAACAAATCAGTTGTGAGTTGTGAGTTGTGAGGAAGAGGAAAGAGGGAAAAGAATAAAATCGATGGCGAGTTATGGTGATTACGAGACGGTACGGGAACTTTCCCGCAGTGGGTTTGCGGTGGTTTATACTGCACGCTCCGTTAAGGGCGACAAGGCTGAAAAATATGCCGTTAAGGTTTTTCAGTCAGGCGACGCCGTTTTCGATCAGGAACGATTGACCTCGGAAACGGGATTATTTCTGGAAAGTGCCCGCGGACAACAGGAGCTAACAACACGCAACGCACAGCATTGGGCGCCGATTCACGAGGTTGGCACGAGCGACGAAGGTGCGTATTACGTTACCGACTATTTTCCTCGTTCACTTCAGCAGCTTATATATGGTCGCATCAAACTGCCCGCGGCGGCTCTGCACGCGATTGTTGACTCGATTGTTAAAGGGTTGTTGGAACTGAAACATATAGGCAATCGCCCTCACGGCAATCTTAAAACTACCAATGTCCTCATCGCCGGCGAAGGTAATATCGAACGGCTGAAAGTCGTGTTAAGCGACCCTCTTGCCCCAAGTCGTATGGACAGCCGAAAAAGTCAGGCGGCCGATTTCCATGACCTCGGCGAACTGATTTACCAGTTAGTTACACATCGGCCGTTTAGCTCGGTGGGGGGGTGGCCCATCCCGGACGGGCCGGAATGGTCGCGGTTGGGTAAACAGGCTCAGACGTGGCGGGCCTTGTGCAACCGTTTGCTCACCCCTCATCTGGAGCCGGAAGCCCTGACGCTGGAGGACGTCGAACAGAAATTGACGGAACTCCGCGTAAAAAAGACCAGGACTCTGCCTGTGATTCTTGTAACACTCGCGGCAATTATCATCGTGGCAACAGTAGTTCTGGTCACAAACAGGATGCAAAAACCGGAGGAAGTCATTAGTCAGGATGAATGGGCCGCTCTGTGCTATGACTATCGAAATTGGATATGGCGATTGAAGGTTGATGATGCCCTGCGATACAGGTTTAACAACTTAAGTACGGATGGGTTCGTCCGTAAGCGGTTGCTCGACATTATAGATCAGGACAAACCAGAGGGAGTAATTCTCAACCCTCAAAAAATGGTCATTTCCAAATATAGCACATATCCTCCCGACGAACTGGCCAAAAAGCCCATAGAGGAGGTGCTCGAAGAATCAGGCAGGAAAATGTCTCTGGCTGCTATTGAGCAAATCCGGAAAATTCGTGCTGCCTTCAGCGACGATTGGAAAACACCCGCTCAACTGCAAAGACAGGCGGGAAAATGGGCTGTTGAAGATGATGACCGCTTGAAAAGCATCAGGGCAACACTGAACGCTATATCAACTTCATTTCGTGACAAAATCAACCAGCCCAATCTGTCTGGCCGCCAAATATTATCAGTTCCGATAGCCCGGGTTTTATTGGCTCGTAATCTTTTATTCGATCTTGGCAGCCGGCCTGATGTGGATGAACTGGTTGTGCAGGCGATGGGAGCCGTATATTCGTCACAAACTCTCACCGAACTGTTCGAGCGTTACGATAAAATTAAATATAGTATTATTCAGAAAATCGAAAAACCGGGCGATTGGCTGCGTAATATCAAACAACTTCAATTTGCATCCGGCGCCGTAAATAAACTATGGCTGGAAAGCAGGAACAAGATTGTCAGTAACACTACCGCCGACCAACTCAGGAAAAACCCCGGTCAATACGGTCAGGTGAGAAGAAAGGTTGAGAAGGTCAGAGAGTTTCTTAACGCTGTCGATGACCCCTGCGACCTGCCGAAAAGAATCCCGAAATACGCGGAAGGAAAAATTGGTCAGGATTGGGAGGCTCTGCTATCATTAAAGATAATAAAAAAAAGGGAGGAAACGTTACAGGTCCTCGTTCGGGAAATACCCTGGGACAATAATACATTTCTGCCGAAAATTGAAATAGCCGCCCTGAAAACAGGTGCCGGATGGACGGAACAGGCCGGTAATTTTAAGGACTGGCACACCAGAATTATCGGGTTATTCATCGAATACTCAACCATCAAATCGAATTTGGACATCTTTGAACCACAGGTGAAAAAACCGGTGGGAGCGGATGATCTGCTGAAAGACCTGGATTTAGAGTTGTTATTCAGACCGGTCAACGATCTCCTGAAAAACATCGCAGGCATAAAAAGCGAAACCGACCGACAAAATCTGGCGATCTCGGCTGACAAAGCCGGTCAGGAGCCTGTGCTGAATTATGCCGCCTGGCTGAGACTGGGCGAACTTGAGAACCCGCCGTGGCCCCATACGCC
>DAOWIP010000474.1 GCA_030640865.1 Sedimentisphaerales bacterium
CAGGTCCTACCAGCCACCTACACAGCAGCAATTTTGACCAATTCTACAGAGTTCTCGTTAGGAGTGCCGCACTTTTACTCCGCCCCGCCACCCGCCGCACTTTTACTCCGCCGTTTACAGTTGTTCGGCAAGGTTTTCGATCTGCCGTTGCGACCGTTCGTTTATCTGAATCAGCCGATTCAGATCATGCCTGATCAACGCCAGTTCACTTTGCAGATTGCTCCAGCCGACCGTCAGGGCAATAAGGATCGCTCCCAACTGTACCAGCGTTCCTAATGTAATTTCCCGTCGAAACCGCCACGCCTGCTGTACCGAGGCCGTCCCGTCCGCATTTCTTCCCTGATATGTCCCGTCCGCTTCCTGTTGTGTTTGCCTTTTCACTTTTGTATCCCTCTTTCTCACAACTCACAACTCATCCCACACTAAACACATAGTTCTTACCCACCCGCCACATCACTGCGTAAGTACCCGCTGGGAGGCTACCGTTACTTGTGAACGACTCGGCCAGATTATATGCCTTCAGGCTGCCGGTTACAGGCGACGGAGACGCACCCGGCGAAACTATTTCCACAAGCTGTATGTTATAGACATTGTAGCCGTCCAGGCTCAATACCTTGATCGCCCAGGCAGGCGGTACTGTTCCCGTTGCGATTACTACCGCCCGTTCCGGGCTTTCGGTGTCCTTTTGCCTGCGTTTCAGTTTCGACAGTTCTTCCTGTAAGTTCATTGTGCGCCTCATAAGTAGGGGCGTATTGCTATACGCCCCTACATTTGAATATGTGATTGTGTGACACCTTTCTGTATTTCAGAGAGGTGCTCTTGTCCCTACTCAAACACCACCTCTTTGTCTTCGGCAAACAAGTTTGCCTTCGACAAAAAGGTGCCACCAGTCGCGATACTCCGTATCGCTCCGCTCGAGGTGACGGAAACGACCGAGTGAACGCTTACCACTCATACACTAAAAACGAATAGTTGTTGTCCAGTCCTTCGCCAGTTTTATACACACCGATTTCACCTGCGGCGCATACTCATCCGGTCCGGTCAGTTGTTTAAGGTTCAGGTTCCGGCCGCTGATTTCTTTAACCACGTCCCCCGGCCAGATATCCGGCCGAACAAACGCCAGTTCCGCCGAGCCAGCCGACTCCTCACGCCGCAGACGGGCAAGTTGTTCCCGCAGATACCCTCGCAGCCGCTCGTTGTCATCGACAACATCGGCTTGTCCCGTCTCAAACCCGTCGGAAGCAAATATACTGCTCGAACTTACCTGCTGATATTTATATTCATTGCCCGGCTCGAATACTTTCGTTTGTACCGGTCTTACACAATCTATCGGCCCATCACGGACGACCACTTCCAATGGTTCATCCGCGTCGATGGCGCAGGTAATTCTGAATCGCAGTTTGTCTTTGCAGATTGCCACCCACACATCCGCCTCGAACTGATTACCGCTGATATATATTCCGCATTCTTCAGTGAGTACATTAAACGCCCCGCCATACGGCTGCCACGTATTGCCGCTGTTGTACGATATTTCCAGATAGTATCCAATCGCCCCTGACAGTAGTCCGAATGGTTCGCCAGCCGGTGTGCGGCTCAGTCCCGGTCGGAACCGCCGTCGTTTCTGTGCGTAATTTTCCGTACCGAACAGGCCGCTCAGGTTATATGCCTGGCCCTGATTGAACAGCTCACCTTCGTAATCGCCCGCCTCATTGAGCACCCATTTGCGAAACACATCCTGGTATTTCGCGAAATCATCGTTTGTTGTCGGCGAATACAGTTCGTAGTTATTTATCTCAAGGTCCTGATCCCATCCTTCCGCCAGCTCAAATGTACTCTCGAACCGTTTCAGTCCGCCCCGTCCGATTACCCGTATTGTTGTTCCCGCTTTTTTGACGTTGATACGCGAACCGATGATGTTCGTCCGCGTCATATCAACCGACTCGCCTGCCCGCTGGTGATGTAAATATATTTTTCGGCCCTGTCCCTGCCGATAGAACTGCAATACCTGTTCGATCTCTCCGTCTTCGCCGGGTACACACTCAACGCGGAATTGCAAACCTGCCTTGTCGCATAACCGCCCGATCGCCGTCAATGGACCCAACCCCCATACATCCACATCGCGTACAATCTGCCCCTGCTTTTCCAGAGACGCAATCCCCTCCTCGCTGATCGAATCGCCGGTAAGGTGCTCACTTACGATATAACGAACAGCCGCCGCTTTGGCAGGCGGGGCAAAGTGAGTTCACATTGGGCTGATCCCTTTGTCAGCGGGATAAAGTGAATTTACAGCGGGCTGATTCCTTTATCGGAAGCGCAAAGTGAATTTGCATTATAACACCGCTTTCGTCGGCGTTCTGATTCTTTTCTCGGCACAATCCCGCCGAACGCGCAGTTCTCCCGCCGAACGCGTAGTTCCTATGACTTAAGCGGTGGAGTTATGACTTTCTCAGCAGGACGATTCCTTTGTGCAGAACTCTGCTGACTTTGTCAACGCTCTGATTCTTTTGTCGGCAAGGCAATTCCAATTGTCGGCGCTCTGGCGACTTTGTCAGCAAGATGATTCCATTCGTCAGCAAGACGCCGCTTTAGTCATAGCTGCGATTCTTTAGTCAGCGGAGCAATTCTTTTCTCAGCAGAGTAATGATTTAAGCGGAACCCTCCCGCCGAACGCGCAGTTCTGCCGCTAAACGCGCAGCTCCGCCGCGGGTGTTTTTATCGGGCAGTTAATATTCGACAGCCTGATTCGTGGGCCGGATAAGCGAAGTAAATCGGCTTTATCAGTATTGGGATGAGTGAATGGGTAGATGGGTAGATGAGTAAATGGGTGTATGAGTAGATGGGTGGATGAGTATAGGGGTATATGAGTATATGAGTAAAAGGGTATATGGGGGAAGGACTATCACCTGATCACCTGTTCCACTGCTCAACTTTCTCGGCGTAGCCGCTGCCTGTTCCACTGCTCACCTTTCCCGACGTAGCCGTCGCCTGCTCACCTGATCACCTCTCTCGGCGCAGCCGCCTGATCATCTTTTTTTCCCTTGCAGCCACATCACAAAAGGGTATAATTATATAGCAGGCAGCGGGCGGAGTTTATTAACCACGGATGGAACGGATTTTGTTGGCCACAAAAAAGCTCAAAAGACACAAAAGTATTAGCCGCAGGCTTGTCCCTGCGGAGGCGGGGAGGACTCGGAGATTTTTAGACGCATGATTTCGCAGGTTACGCGGATTTGGGGTTGCCTTTTGTTTTAACAATAACATCTTAAATCGGGTGCTTTGTTTTTCGCCGTAGTCCGCTTTTCGCCGCCTTCGTAAGAAGGTGAGGTGGCGAAAAGAAAGGCGCAAGTGAAAAACCATTCGCCGGATTCGCAAGAGCCGATTCTTAATTTTCCGGCGTAAGTCGCCGCCACGGATTTGATGGGATTTTCCCTTCGCCCTAGGACTAATCAACTTGTTTGGTCTGCAAATCTTTTGTTGGCCAACCATAATTACTATAATCAGTATATTTCCCTTCGTATCCAATGGCATAGAAAATTAACTTGTAGAATAGCAGGTTAACTGTGTTACACAGATTGATAAGCTTTTGTAGGTCTGGATAAATAGGTTGATTAGCGTGCGCAACATAATTGCGAAGTTTTTTCCAAGCCTGGCTTTCTTCCTCTTTTATTATGCCATCTTCGACAAGCAGTTTTAGCTTGTCGGTAGCATTCGACCTTTTCATACTATTAATTGAGCCGATTATTCTCCGGTTTAGGCCTTCGGGTATTTCAGAGTTCTTTACCAACTCTCTTGCTTTCTCTAATTCTGCGAGAAACTCATCAGATGGAGCGGCAAATTTGGCAAACTCTGAATTAAGAATCCCTTCAACAGCTACCGATATTGCCAAAGAGCGTGTTTCGATGGAGGTAAGATTTGCCTCATTTACCCGATATACATACATAGACATCGGGTGCCAACGATCAGGTTTTTCGTAGTCAAAAACATAGCTCAAATATTTATCAAATAATTTCCAAACGAATTTCCGGCTGTGAACGGTGAACATATTCAGTGGTGGATAAGGAAAACGAGTAAATTTCTTCTGAGAAACAGGCTTTATAATAATTGATTCTACGTCTCCCTCCTGCTTTTGCATCAGGGACCATTCTATGGATCGCCCTAAGATAAACTGAGTTGCTTCAATCATTCTCTTATCAAGTGAATTTGCTATCTTTGCGCACTTAGCAATCACTGAAATAGTAAGCGAATTATTTTTATTATAAAATGTGAAGTCGCATTTACGGGATGTAATTTTAGTGACGTTTAGAGTCGCTTGCCAATTCAACAATTCCTCACCAACATAAGTCGTGGTTTTAGTGCTTTTATTGCAAGGTAATTCAATATTATCAAATACAATCATAGAAAGGCTGCTTGCGTGTGTAAAAGGAAGTTTGCTTTCGGACATCAACTCGTATGGAAGTTTTCCATGAACTATATGACCCTCTTGATTCAGACAGCCTTTATGATCAGGGAAGATGTGATCTGCTTTCCAAATTCTATCAGTGGTATCAGTTGCGGTAAGGGTGTAATGTTCATTAAGAGGTATTAGCCTGCCAGCTGTTCCAGCTTCCATAGTTGGGAGCCATTGTCGAAGTTCAATTCTATGATTCGTGTATAATTTGAATAGTAATTCCCCTTCAGTTGTATATTTAATGTATCCTGCTCCCTGATATATATCTTCCACCGTAGAGTCATTTTTTCTAAGTACCATTTTGGGACAATCAATTTCCCAGGTACCAGTATGCAATCTCTCAATTTCTTCAGGAATCATTTATCTGTCAGCCATCAATATTTTGGGATCATGGACTTTTTTTGTTACGTACTTTTAGTTCTGCAATGCTTTCATCATGCCAGACGACGGGATACCTTCTTCAATAAATAGCGATTCAATCAATTCCATCCGTTTTTTATCTTTGGGCCGTTTGGGAAAAATAATTCCGGGACAAACATCCTTGCCTTCTCCGCCGGAGCCGCTGCTGATTAACGCTGATTTGAGCCACAACTGTTACAAAACAACATCGCTTAAAGTCTTAACGGGTACTTTGAATTCAACCCCATCGAAATTCTTGAAATGTGCTTTTCCACACTTTATTTTCATTCTCTCTGCCGGGGAAAGCTCCTTTTCGTTAGTCGTCCCCTTTGTCTCTGCCACAAAGTAAATTCTTTTATCACCATCAAAGACAATCGCCCAGTCGGGATTATAGGTCCCTAAAGGTGTTTCGATCTTAAACCAAAAGGGTAGTTTGAGATAAAACTTCACATCCTCTCTTGTTTCAAGTTCCTTAACAAACTTCCTTTCAATCTCGCTATCTACCAAAACATAATCATAGATTGTTTTATCCGTCTTCTTGACATCGGCAAGGTTACCGCCTTTTTGTTGCAAGTAGCCATATAGTTCTTCGCTGTCGAACAATGTCATAGACCAGTATTGACCTGCGATTTTTTCATACTTTATGCCCTCAATCATCATTCGCTGCAATATCTGATTAACAGCATCAGCAGAGACATCCATAAAAGTTTGCGGATTAAGCAATATATCATCAAACTTATTCGCTTTCTGAATTATTCTAAAGATTGTATCTTTGGTTAGTTTTGTCCTGCCCTGTATATATCCAAGGACATCAGGCACATTTTCAAGATTATTTTCCGATGTATGGAATCTTTCGGTTAAGACCGTACCTTCAACTTGCTCCGAAGTAATATCCATTCGGGCTTTTCTGCTGATAAGTCGCGGGGCGGTAATCGGCAGATCGGAAATATCCCTGCCCGCATTTTCGATTAATTCCTCGGTGCTGTATTCGACCTGATATTTCGTCTTATGCTTTATTCTGTCCCAAAGCTGCTTGAATTCTTCATAATCGGGCCAAATCCGCTTATTCAGCTTTAATCTTTTTCTTTTCTTCTTATTCTTTATTCTGCCGGAGGCAAACTCAACTCCGCATTCATCCTCAATCTCACTTTGCAGAGCCTTGGCGAAGTCTTCATAGCTTTCATTCGCTACAACAGTCAAAATATTTACCGTATCATCGAAAACCCGCTTGCCATCCTGATCGACCGGCAGTCGCAATCCTCTGCCTATTTCCTGCCTCTTTTTAATTACCGACTGCGTCTCGTTAAGCGTACATATCTGAAAAACATTCGGATTGTCCCACCCCTCTCGCAAGGCCGAATGGCTGAAAATAAATCTCAACGGCACATCAGCACTTAACAGCCGTTCCTTATCTTTCATTATCAGCGTATAGGTATCATCATCGGCCATAGTATCGCCTCTGGTATCTTTCAAAATACCTTTCCTGTCACACGAAAAATAGCCGTTGTGTACCTGCCCGGCTGAATAGGGCAGAATATCTTTGTATTGCGGCTTTTTGCGATACTGCTCATAAATCGCCTCGAACCACAGAGCGAATTTTCCCTTTGAAACCTCTCCATTGCTATATTGCCGGTAATTCGCCACTCTATCGACAAAGAAAAGGCTCAAAACCTTTATGCCCCGACTTGCCAATCGAAGCTCTTTCTCAAAATGCGACCTGACGGTTTCCTCGATCTGATATTTCATTATATCATCTGTAACCCCGCCGATTTTTTGACCCGCGAATATCTGATGACCGTTACTGAATGTGATGGATTTGCTGACAACATCAATTTCATTGATAATATAGCCGTCTTTATAAATATCCCGATTGCCGGAGAGTACATATAAATCCTCTCCGCCTCTGGCGGTTACTTCTTTTCTCTGAACCCCGCTTTTGGTCGCTACATCAAGTTTGATTTTCGCCGCCGGTCTTTTTGTTTGCAGCTTGAC
>DAOWIP010000463.1 GCA_030640865.1 Sedimentisphaerales bacterium
GACCACATCACAGTTCCCTGCTAACTCCACCCAGTCTGTCGAGTCCTCGTCAAAATAAATCAGTTCCTCCGAATCCAAGGCCTTTTCCAATTGCCTTAGACAATCGCGTTCAGAAGGACGACAGGTGCCGGAGACCACTAATTTTAAATCAGAATAAATGTGTTTCAACATCGATGCCGCCCAGACAACAAGTTTAAGAGACTGCCAATCACTCGGCCGAGACAGGGCCAGCCGAACAAAGCCGCTGCCTGTGCGGCGGCGTAGCTCCAGCCGCCGCGCTTCACTGATGGTTTGGACAGACGTCGTGTCCACACGCGGAACGTCAACCGAAATTTTTTCGGCGTCGATCCCGATCTGACGCAACTGCCCGGCTATGAAATTACCCGCGCATAAAAATTCGCTGATTTTGTTATTGGATAATTTAAGCGTACTTCGAAGTTGTTGGGAAATATGACCGGTTAGATAAATAATAATCGTAATGTCGAGTGCCGCTGCCGCCGCAAGCAGGCCGTAGAAATTATTTGCCGGCTGATAACAGTACATCGTCTTAATCCGCTGGTGTATCAACCAACGCCGCCAACCTATCACGTTATTGCAATGGGGACGCCCGCGGTCGTTGATGTTTTTATCCAGACCGATAACTATCTTCGGCGAATCCACGCTAATTGGATGACGCAACCATAATGTGTCTGTTGTGCTGTCTGATACGATCAGGGATTGTGATATTGATATTTCCGTCTGCATACGCCAGGTTTTTACGCGGGCCACAGGCCCGCCCTACTTAATATCCCCCCGATTTCACGTGGGGGGCTAAGAAAAAGAACTCGTGAACGTGTAAGTTTATTTTTTGTGTTCGTAGAAGAACGGCGCGATCTTTTTTGCTATGGACTCACAAAGTTTGCGCACCTGTTCGTTTTCGAATTGCTGTCCGGTGCCCATAGTTACCCCACCGTCCACATGGAAGAACCGATGGTTCTGTCCCACAGGCCACAATCGCCGACCCGTGGCTACATCGATCACCTTAACGTAGCCGCCGCTGCTTGCATGATAATAGCCTTCCCCGGCCTCGTGTTTCAATTTATATTTGTTAACCAGAATATACAGCACCTCCTGAGCCTGAAATTTTTCTCCCAATTCTTTGATGCTCAATTCGGCAAGTCTGGGATTGCGATGTCGAAACTGAACCAAACGGTTATAATCAACTACCTGTCCCACAGCCTCATTAAGCGCAAGCTCTTCCTTCAGCTTTAAGGTCAGTTCTCGGCGCAGGATTGGGCTGTGCTCGGTTGTGGCCGATATTTCGACCCAGATAAGCACATTTTTTCCCTGCATTTCATGCTCGGCCATAATCTTTTTTTTCGGGATCAGCGGCGCGATGAATAATCCGTAGAACGGCCCGCACCCCGTCAGCAATGCTGCCAGCAGGATAGCCGACAAAAAAACGGCAGGAGAAACAGTGCGATTTGCCTTGCGTAGTTTTTTGTTTGTCCTTGAATAACGCATTCTCATCGATGCTGATTCCTGATTGCTGTGATGGCAGTAGGGTTATTTCGCCGATGCTTTATGGTCGTGGAATTTGCGGGCCAGCCGTTCGGCGAATTTGACAATCGTTTCCATTTGCAACCGTGCCAGTGTGGCCTCACTCATAGGCCTGGGCCCGTGTTTCGGCCATTTGACACTGATTTCAGTTTGATATACCATCTTCCCGTTACCGTCAATTTCATAAACGCGGGCTGACGCACGAATCTGGCCGCGCAGCAGATGTACGCTGTTTTCCTCGTGCATAGTAAAATGGTAGAGGTCCAGGTAAAGTATCCGCGTCGCGTCAAATTTCCGGGCGATAGTTTCCACCGGTAACGTGGCCCAGCTTAAATTTTCCATTTGAAACGCTTCGATTTTATCCTGAGCGACGAATTGCGCCTTTTTGACATGTTTGCCGATTATCTGCGCCGACGCCAGCGCCACATTCGTCCGGGCGTAGGGATACTCAAAATTAATGCCGGGCCCCGTAGCCACGATGATCGCTATCCGTTGATTTTTCAGGCCGGTATATTCCGCTTTGACCTTGGTGGAGCTTTTTCCGAACAGCACATATAACGGCCATTGCAGTATATTGCAGCCGCCCAGTAACATAGCCGCCGCTAATAGAACCGTGCAGTTAAATTTTCTCATTGGTACACCTGGAGTTTTGTTACACTTTTAAATAGGTCAGCAGGCAAAGCCAACCCCACGAAAGCAGCACTATCGCACCGGCCAGATAAAACAGGCTTATGCCATGGATACCCGCCAGTTGAAAAATATTGTCCAGCCTTCGGCCACCCAGGGCAACATATCCGCCTGCGGGGACCATAATCAGACATAAAAGGGCTGCCATCGCCCCGGCCGGCTGTACTGAAAAACTGTTCAGAATCTTCCCTCGTACCATACAGGCGAACGCCGTCGTCATTCCGCAGGTCGGACAGGGAAAGCCTGTTCGTTCGTAAAACCCACATGTCGGTTGGCCAAGTTGTTTGTGTGTACCCAGTCCGGCCGGGTCCGGCTTTATGCAAACCGCCACCACCAGCACCGTCAGGCACACAATTGCGACCAACCCGGCACAAAACCGCCACATCCATCCCGTCCCAGCCATCGGACGCTGAGCCGCTGAACAACTATCGACACCACACTCATTGATGCTGCACTTACGAATCATTCGTTTCATTGTACATAGTGTACCGGTTTTGTCAATCCTTAAGGGGCAATCATAATAGCACGTTGATGGCACAGTTGTTTTCCAAAATGGTTTTGTCCTTGGCGCCGCGGGAGAATTCAGATATATATGTTTCTGTCGTTCTGGAGTATTTTATAACCTTGGGTGTATTATCCTGGAACCAGATAGATAGAATGCCGCGTGTACTTGATATTCTAAAAAACAGATGGCCGGAAGTGGCACTGATTGTCCTGATCGGCCTGGTGCAGTTTTACTGGCTGATGCTGGCCCAAACGGTACTGCCGGACGGCCGGTTTCCACTGCTTCTGGCGAAAGGCGGTATCTGGCTGATTTTGATTGCCATAGGCACAATTATCAACCTGGGTTTTTTACGCACTGCCTGTTTGCTGGGCGAAACCCGCTGGCATCTGCCGGGTCTGATCGAGACCGGCTATAAATTTTTCTGGCGCATCTGTGGGTTTGCCGGGTTGTTTATAATCGCTCTGTTGGTAATAACCTGGGGTGTTTTCCAAGTCGTCCGATTATTCGTCCTTCAGAATCACACTTTTCTCGGTGGCGATTTTCCGGCTCCGGAGTGGGTCCGTTTCGCCTGTTTTTTTATTGGCGGTGTCATTCTGGTCAAGCCGTTCTTGTTTGTACCTGCCCTGGTTATTGCGCGAGATTGCCGGATGTTCACGGCATTCAAATATTTCAAGCAAATAAAAATATGTCGTGCGAAGAGTGTTTTGCTGCTGTTTTTTGTCTTTCAGGCACTGCCGTTTCTGTTACTCACCCTGCCGGCGTTTTCACTTGCTGTTCAGTACATTTTAGTTGGTCTGTTTTCCGGAGCGGGTACGCTGCTGGCAGTGGTGCTCTCCCTTAGCGCGATTCGCTATGTCAGTATGTTGTCTCTAAAAGGAGATTACGAACTCAATGAACCACCACCGCTGTTATGAGCCGGTCTTTTGTTGTTACATAAACTCAATGACAATATCGCTTTTACCGATATATACTGTTCGATAACAGTTTTTTTGTAACATCTGTACGGGAGCAGCGTCTTCTGTTATAAGTAGAAGCACAGAGGCAAGGTTATCGCTTTTTACGATTGGATATTGTGTTGCCTTTCGGAATGGGCGGCTTTGCCGCAAAAATCGTAACTCATTAAATAAGGAGAAGTTATGGACGTCAAAAGCAAAACACTGGTAATTTTTACATCGACCTTGATTTTACTGGCAGCCGTACTGATGCCCGCAGCGACGGCGGTCGGAGCCGAGTTGCCGGCGGTTCTCAAAGAGATGCCAGCCGATGCGATGGTGGTCGTCGCCTGTCATTCGTTGAGCGATTTCAGCCAAAAAGTAGGGGCTTTTGTGCAAAAATTGGGCATAATGCCGCCGGAAGCTCCACCGATTAATCTTGAACAGATGCTCAGTGGAAAATTCGACCTGGCAGGCAAAATTAACGGAGCGGGCAGTTTCGGGATATGCGTACTCGATGTTATGACGGCCAATGAAATGACTGTTATATTTGTGCCGGTACACAACGCCGCAGAGGCGATGAAGGCATTGAACGCCACGGCTGTAGAAGGGGTCTCCAATGTTTTCAAGTCCGAAAAAAGTGGGTTCCTGAAACCGACCGGGAAGTACCTTCTGTTAGCGGAAAACGCGGAAATCC
>DAOWIP010000270.1 GCA_030640865.1 Sedimentisphaerales bacterium
TTTACACCGGAGCCGCCGGGATGGTCGTTGTGGTTTGTCTGCAAAACCTCACCGCTGGGCTTTACCCAGCATTCGATAAAAATATTCCGCCTGTAGTCGCGAAAAAAAGCGTCATCCATCATGGCGAAAAGCGATCCCTCCGCGGCCCCCTCCCGAACTGCCGCCACACTTGAAAACAGATCGAGTAGAAACGACGGAATAAAATTCTTTTTATTGATTTTTATCCATTTTGCCGGGGTTTTCGGACGAGCACTATTATAATATGATAACTGTAAAATGCCGGGTGTGAACTTCTTCTGGACAGTCTCATAACTACCATTCGCCCGGTCCTGCGTTACTTCGCGGAAGATGTAACTGCTCAAATCGTTTTGAACCTGGTAGCTTATGTCTTTGCGTATTTTTGCCTGAGGATTATAATATAATTCATTGCCACTGATAGCCATGGAATGCTCACCCTGCTGAATCGGTCTGACAGATATCGCGGCATAGGCAACCGGTTCACCATCCGATTCAATCAAATAATAACGCTGAATCGGCTTATTAAGATATTTGGTCAGGCCTTCCTCGTGGACCTTTTCGATCAACTCCACCGCATTGAGATAAGCGAGGAACTGACCAGACCGGGCCGAGACCAGCACCTGAGCCCCCAGCAGAGTCGCTGTCAGGATTGCCGCCAAAAGTATCGTGGCCATGGATGAATGCGAGCCTCGCCGGCAGGGTTGTCCGCCTCTGAAAAAGCCGCTGTTTTTTCCGCTTTCAATGAACATACGGGCTATCTTATTCATTTTATCCTTGAAAAGCAACTTATTGTTGTTGTGGTTTTTCGGCAATGGCGAATTGAACAATGTGACTAATTAGTATAACTTCTTTTATAGCATATTGTTATATAGTTTATTATTAAGTTGCATATATTACTCGAACTCATCACAATGTAGTATTGTACAACAGGAGTTTAGCAAAATGGAACATAATAACAATAATAGTGATGATTCTTTTCCCGATGTAGTCGGCTCCGAAGGTTCTTCTTCGGTTCGCCCGTCTATTTCGGCTGTGCCGCCTGCTCCCATACCGGTGTTTATGCCGGGTGCCGCAGCGCAAAAACCTCCGCGGAGATCGCTGATCTCGATATTCGTGAAGTACCTTTTTGTCCTGATTTTGGTAAGTTCGCTGGTACTGAACTTTTATCTGGCGATGATCGTGGCCGGCGGGATGCAGGAACACGTATATCGCAGTGGTAACAGGCAACAAAGAATCGCCCTGATCGATCTGCAGGGCACGATTAATATGGATACCGCTGAGGACATCCGCCGATTGCTCCGACGGGCCGAGCAGGATAAGACAATCAAAGGCATGATTTTAGTCGTCAACAGTCCCGGCGGTCAGGTCAGTCCTTCCGAGATGATCAATAAATACCTGTATGATTTCAAAAATCGGAATCCGGAGAAAAAAGTTTATGTCTCCGTACAGCAGGTCGGAGCCAGTGGCGCCTATTGGGCCGCGGCAGCAGGTGATAAAATTTATGCCCAGACCAACTCCGCTGTGGGTAGTATCGGAGTAATCTATATGAATCTGGTTATGGAAAAAACGCTGAAGGAAAAATTGGGTATCGAACCGATAGTGATCAAATCCAGCCGTTCGCCCTATAAAGACAGAGGTTCGCCTTTCCGTATGCCCACCGAACAGGAACGACAAAAAATCACACAGGATATTGACAAAATTCATACCCGTTTTGTCGAGGTGGTCAGCCGGGGCCGAAATATCCACCCGGACGATGCCTGGAAACTGGCCGACGGCAATGTCTATGACGGCCCCGAAGCAAAGGAAAAAAAACTCATCGACGAAGTCGGCTTTCTCGACAAAGCCATCGATGATTTGACCGAGACATTGAAACTGGTCGATCCTATGGTAGTCCGCTTTGTCAAGCCTCCGACTATCAGGGAACTGCTTACCTCCGGAAGCAGCCGAATGGACAACCCGTTCGATATTCAGCAGCACCTTGAGAAATGGGCCACCACCTGCCGGATTCAGGCACTCTGGCTTGGTCGATAGGGAATTAAGCTCTTACGTCCTGAAAGGGCAAAA
>DAOWIP010000290.1 GCA_030640865.1 Sedimentisphaerales bacterium
AACCGCCAAAAGTCTTAATCAACAGTAAAAACCTGCGTTTTCAGACTCATATTGAGGTTGCTCTAAACTTATGACGCTGGCGTCAAAAAGTCAAATTCGGAGCACCGAAAAAGGAAGATTTTTTCGGCATCTACTGACAGTGCGCCAAATACACTTTTCCCGCAACCTTTGGCGCGATAATAATTATTTTGGTTGCGGCCGAAGGCCGCGCCAAGGTTTCACCTTCTCTTTTATTCTCTTTAATTTAAACGTATAGGAATTTGTATTTTAATGTAACGCGGACGTCCTGTCCGCATCTTTAACCTTTGCAGGCGAGACGCCTGCGATACAAAAGTCCCGCCGAAGGCGGTTAAGTTCCAACGTATAGGAATTTGGTATTTATGGATAAGCCAAAATAGCTTCATTTGTCCAGTAAAATTTCCTCAGTTGTCGGTAAAAACCCCTGGAAATTCACAGGCAAATATGGGATAATACCTTCTCGAAAATATTGTTCCAAAGAGCATGAAAATGCCTTATGGCTTTGTGAGATTGTTACTGTTCTGAATATTTATTGGAAACAAATATGACTATGTTCACTAATTCTCGGCGTGATTTTCTCAAAACTGTGGGATGGACGGCAGCCGCGATGGCTTTGCCGGGCTGTATCGGTGCTTCTCAGCGGACTGCCGACCGGGGCAAACGGCCCAATATTCTTTTCCTCTTTACTGACGATCAGCGATTCGACACTATAGGCGCACTGGGAAATAAAGATATCATTACCCCGAATATGGACCGCTTGGTACGTAACGGAACCACCTTCACCAAAGCATACATAATGGGCGGCACGAGTCCGGCAGTCTGCGCCCCCAGCCGGGCCATGCTGATGACCGGCCGCACTCTCTTTCACGTGGAGAAAAAAGGCACCTGGGATTATAATATTTCCCAAAAGTATGTAATTTTGCCCGAGGCTCTGCGCAAGAACGGTTATACGACCTTTGGTACCGGCAAATGGCACAACGGCGGGCAATCTTATGCCCGTGGTTTTTCGAGAGGCGACAAGATCATGTTTGGCGGCATGAGCGATCACTATGACGTTCCCATCCATGACTTCAACCCCGCGGGGAAATATCCCAGAGAAAAACGATACCAACTGAAAGGAAAACATTCCAGCGAACTATACGCCGATGCCGCGATTCAGTTTCTGCAGCGTTACGAGGACAAGAACCCCTTCTTTATGTATGTTTCCTTTCAGGCACCTCATGATCCCCGAGATATGCCCAAAGAGTACCTGGATATGTATAATCCCGAGAAGATTCCATTGCCGAAGAACTTTATGCCGGAGCATCCATTTGATAACGGGGAGATGAAGGTTCGCGACGAAGGTTTGACTCCGTGGCCCAGAACCCCCGGAGAAATCCGCAAGCACATAGCCGCCTACTACGCCATGATTACACACATGGACGCTCAGATTGGACGCGTGCTGGAGAGCCTAAGAAAAATCGGTCAGACCGAGAATACCATCATCGTTTTTGCCGGAGACAACGGTTTGGCCGTGGGCCGGCATGGTCTGATGGGCAAACAGAACGTATATGAACACAGTGTACATGTACCCCTGATCTTCAGCGGCCCCGGCATTCCACAAGGACAGCAACGAGACGCCTTTTGCTATCTGTTTGACATCTATCCCACACTATGTGAAATGACCGGTACGGCCGTACCCGATACGGTCGAGGGCAAAAGCCTTTCGCCGCTGCTGAAAGATAAAAAAGCGAGGCTTCGGGATACGATGTTCTTTGCCTACCGTGATTTCCAGCGGAGCGTCCGCGACCATCGCTACAAGCTGATCGAGTATATGGTAAAAGGAAAACGAACAACACAACTCTTCGATTTGCGGTCCGATCCATGGGAGATAAAAAACCTCATCGACGATCCCGGCTATGCCAGGTATCGGAATCGCTTACGCAAAGAACTGCTGCGATGGAGAAAACAGTTGGACGATGAAAGCAATTGGCTAATGACGAATAATACCAAATAGCACGGGTTGAGAGCCATCGTATGAGGCTTGCAATGTAATTTCGGTGAGAATTGAAATGCCCCACAGTTTTATGAATCTGTTGGAATTGGCCCGCTTTTTAGGGATTGATCAACGCCGTGTCGAGCGGATGGCACAGCGTGGTGAGATTCCCTGCCGAAAGATCGGCGGACAGTTGCGGTTCAACCAGGCCGAGCTAACCGAATGGCTGCAACAGCACATGCCTGAACTGGACCGGAGCAAACTGGCTGATATGGACGCCGGTATCGGGGCACACCGCCAAACCGAGACAACCGATACTCTCGTTGTTCCTTTATTGCGTCCGGAAGCGGTAACAGCGGAACTGGGCGCCCGGACCAAAAACAGCGTACTCAAAGAACTGGTGGCTCTGGCCCAGGAAACAGGCCTGCTCTATGACGGAGAACTACTGTTAGAAGCTGTTTTCCACCGTGAGGAATTATGCAGTACCGCAATGCCGGGCGGCATAGCCATTCCCCATCCTCGCCGTCCACTGCCTTACGCGGCGGCTGAGCCGATTCTCGTGGTGGCCCGGACCGCATCCGGCATCGGGTTCGGCGCCCCGGATGGCCGATTGACCGACCTGTTCTTTCTGACCTGTTCGCAAGACGATCGGCATCATCTGCACATTCTGGCCCGGCTGTGCAGGCTGCTTCAGAATAATGAGTTCGTCATTGACCTGCGTGAGGCCGCAACGACAGAAGAAATGATTTCACTGATACGCCGCCGTGAGTCAGAAGTTATTACCGAATCGTGAGATGAAAGCTAAAATGATAATTTTTCAGCGCGATAAGGAGCTGTGAAATGACAATTGATACGATGTGTGCGGTATTGGGGTGGTGTTGCGTAATCAATATGGGATTATTGCTGTGGTGGTTCGTTATGTTCATGTTTGCTCATGATTGGGTGTACCGGTTTCATGGCAAATGGTTCAAACTATCAGTTGAGCAATTTGATTCCATTCATTATGCAGGAATAGCCTTTTACAAGATCGCAATATTCGTCTTCAACTTAGTTCCCTATATTGCTTTATGTATTGTGGGATAACGGCATCTAACCAGTCACTGCACTCGACCAAAAAGCCGGCGTTTTTTGTCCGGCCTACGCTTGCTTAGGATTATTATCCGCACATTGGTCAGATGTTTCGTTCAACTTTTTCACCGGAGGTTTAATATTAGCCAGTGCGTCATTCGTAGCCAAGACAACAGTTTTGTTAATGAAATAGCAGAATCTAAAAGCGATTTCTTCAAGAAGTATGTGGTCTTCGACGGGAATTGGCTGTCTATCTCGACTGGGTGTTTTGGGATTAGCAGATAAAAATATCTCTGCCATAGGCGTATACAGGATGAAATTAGATTTATCAGTAATCCCAAGTGCTTGAAAGAATCCAGCCGGAGGGTCATTCCGATACTGCCCGCTACTGTATACAGTCCCTCGATGTTTTGATGTATCATGGTTTTCAAATATTATGTTCAAAAGATCACGGTTACCTGTCCACAGTTTTTGGACACAAGGAAAATATTTAGTAAAACCAGACATTGGCTCCAAAGGCTTATTGCGATCGGGGGCGCCGAGTACATCTGTGGGACTGATTGTTCTAAGGCTTTTGCTATCAGTTATATCTCGGAATCCCTTGACGCAAACGCTATTTCCCAGAGCGTTGAGCGCAAAGGTGAAACACTCTATCGCAGAATCCATGTTAAAAAGGATTGCCGACAGGTGATACTCTGTATTCGAAGGCGTACATAGAGTTGGAATCCAGGCATGAACTTGATAGAAGTGCTTCCGCACACCGTTTATTCGCGAGTAAAAGCCGTAAAGCCCATCCCTGAATGTGCCGAACCAGTCACCCTCATTGCCAAAGTTATACTTCTGGCAACATAGCAAGGCGTGTTGGTCCATTTGGTCACATAATTGCAGGTCAAATGGTAGTTCAAAGTTATTCATATCAAATGGTGAATTAAAGGTGTCTGATACAGAAATGTAGAAAAGATGAACATCAAACGTTCAACATTCAACATCGAATAAGATCGCCACGCGAAGTGCGCCTCCCACTTTATAAAGCCTGTCACTTTAGAAAAAAACGCGTGGGGTAAGACCCCGCCCTACAAGACTACCAGGTTTTCTCTCGCCCTTTCAGGACCAAACCGGAAACCACGCTTAAGCTTGCTTA
>DAOWIP010000147.1 GCA_030640865.1 Sedimentisphaerales bacterium
AAATGGTTTCGGTTGTTTATCTGTCTTTTTCAGACGTTGCTGACATTTGTGCCCGCTCTCCATATCGATATGCCATTATAAGACATCCTTGTCTGTTGTTGTCTTAATACCAGTTGCACTGTAACATATCGGGTAGTAAAATAAACAAATTACTATTATTAATTGCGACACAGCCTGGTTGCCCTGGGTAACGAAGCGAACAAACATTTTAAGTCCTGAAAGAGCCTGCCCTGAGCACAGCCGAAGGGACGAAAGAAAGCAATCTATAAAAAGCGCGAACGGTTACCATAACTCTTACGAATAGCTTAAGCGAATGAAGATCGCTATGACAATTATTCAAATATATAAACCGCTCAAGCGGCAAATATTATGGGCGACGGCGGAAGCTTTTGTCCTCGTCTTCATCTTTGTCATCAATTGCTCGGCCCAGCAGAGCCTGCCAGGCTCAACTCCTCGCTGGGCGGTACCATGGCACGTTACCAATGCCACCTTACGCTTTCGGATTGAAAAGGACACTGCCTACACCCGCGTACCGGACGTTCACCTCGCGGAACTCGAACCGACGAAAGGCTCTTCCCGGAGAAGAAGTTTCAGTCCCAGTGGAGAAAAGACAAAGCTGCATTTTCGGGTCAACAACAAAATTTATACACACGGGGTCAGGATGTTTTCCCCGACCCAAATTATTTACAACATCCGGAAGAATTACGACCGTTTTGTAGCCCTGGCGGTTATGGAGCATTGGGCTGACAGCAACGCAAATGCCGTCTTTAAGGTCTATGCGGACGAAAAATTGCTTTACCAATCGGAGCAGGTCTCCAAAGGGATGCCCCCGGTTCATATTAATGTTAATATCCCTCCCAGAAGCAAACAGCTCAAATTGATAACCACTGGTTCCGTCGGCAAACAGCGGCGATGGGCCGCCTGGATCAACGCCGGTTTTCTGCTGAAGGGAAAACGCCCGAAGGCCGCCGCCGTCAAAATATGGACCCCTACTTACGATCCGACAAAGTTTGACATTATAGTTGTTTCCGCTTCAGGTACGCAGGTTCACTGCCGCTCATCGGCTCCGCAGGCGGGCGAACCGATAGACGTTTTTTTCGATACTTCAAAAGGCGGATCGGTATTTTATGTCTATCTGACACCCCGGCAGCAGAAAAAAAACACTCCTCCCACCTGGCAGCCACAGGCTGGGTTACTGCTGGAAACAAGACGCGTACCCAAAATCGACTCCAGATGTAATAAACTGCCCGGACTGGTAAAGCTCTGGTACGAAGAATCCAGCCCCGTATGCGCCGGCCTGATCGAGCGTATCCATCACGCCTTGCCTGTTCATCGCTTGCCGCTCTCAAGCAACGGCAAGCCGCTCTTTCGAGGCGGTTTGGCTCTGTATTACTGCACTGGCTTTTTCCATACCGAGCAGCCGGGCGAATATATCTTCGCCACCAACTCTAATTGGGGTTCATACCTGTTTATCGACAACAACCTCGTAGTAAGCTGGCCCGGCAGACACAATAATCGTGGTGGCCGCCGGGGCGAATATCAGGGTCGCGTCAAACTTAATCCGGGCGTACACAAACTTGAATACGTCAACTGTAGTCCCTGGGGACGAATGTTTATTATGGCTGCATGGCAGCGACCGCGGGATAATCGATTGTTTATTATGACCCGTGGCGATTTTCTCCCCGTAGATCGCTATATTGCCGGGTCGATTGGTTATCGAAAATCCAACGCCGGCCGCGGCAGCTTTGAATGGCGTACCATCGACGATCTGAGGAGTAACGGAGAAGACACAGCTCTGGTGGCTTTTCAGTTTAAGGCACTGCCTGCTGAAAATCAGGGCGGCTACTCTTACCGATGGACCTTTGACGACGGCGAAATCAAAACCGGCCCCAGCATCGAGCACGTTTTTCTAAAACCGGGTATGCGAAAGGTAACTCTCGACATCATGCGGGGCAAAAACAGTATCGCCAGTCCCACGGAAAATATTTATGTCCATTCCTTATGGGACAAGGTGGACGTTAATTTAAAAAACATCGCGATTTTCGAGAAAGGAATCTTCCAGCGTAATCATGACCTGACCCCCGTCAGCGACCTGATCAATCTTTACCACTTTGCCGAGAGGATTAATAAAACAGCCTGGAAGCAGCAGACAGCAACCTTTCTCATTAAAAGGCTGGACGAACTGATCGAGAATAATAAAAACGGCAGTTTCTCTCTTGGATTGGGCCGCGATTTGCAATCGGTCGAGATACGCCGTTACGACGATGCCCTAAAAGTCTTTTCCCGCCTTGGTAACAGCGAACATCAGGACGAGTCCGTACATTATCGTGCCTTGCTTTATCAGGCTGAACTGCTGTTGTACTACTTTGGACAAGCCTCGCAGAGCCAAGAGATACTACGGAAACTGCAAAAGGAAAATAAACCGGACGATAAATTATCTCAGCGATGTACGTTATTGTATGCGGAAACACTTCTGGCGATGGGAAAGCTGGATGAAGCACGCCGAATATTGCAAATCACCCCGCGGCTCCGGCCAACGGAAACAGACAACGAAAAAACCCTCGACATCAGGCATCTGGGCCTGTTGCGGCATGCCCGGCAAATGGTCGAGAATAAAGAATCGCCCCAGCAGCTTCAATACGCCGGCGATAATATCGAAACAATTATAACCGAAGACCCTGTGAAATTATTATGGCCCAGCCTGCACCTGATAAGACTGGACATTTATCTGGCACAAAAGGAATACCCCATCGCCCTGAATCTGAGCGACTATTTGATTAAACTCGAACTGAGCGAACAGGATCGAGCCGAGACCCTGGCCCGCCAGGTCGAGGCGCTGTGTGGAATGCGGAAATTTGATCAGGCAAAGGCCGTCTATGATGATATTATGGAGAATTATCCCTTCAGCGCAGCAGTAAATCGCGCTAAAAAAGCTATTGTCAAAGCAGTGAGTTCCAGGTAGAGTATAAAGAGAAAGAAATAAAGAGAGGATAGTAATGGTGATCTGGAAAATTATTTTTTCTTCTATCGTTGCGTTGTTGATATGGTCGGATCAACTGATGGCAGGAAACAAAGGCTCTGATACCCTGGAAGTTGCGCGGTTCAATGGGATAGCGGCGCAAGAGGCATTGGTACGCAGCCGACGGGTACTTCAGGCGTATCTGAAACGAATGGATCCCATCACACGGCTGCTGCCTGACTCTAAGGGTAGGGGTCGCATGATGTGGACGGTCAGTAATTCGGCCGCGGATCTCTATCCGTTCCTGGTGATGGCGGCGTATTACACGGATCGATCCGCTTACGACAAGAAAATGTATGAGATACTGCGTAATGAGATCCGTTACTCGACACGGGTGGGCTGGTTGTCGGACGATGTGCTGCCGGGTGGAAAAGGATTCCGGCATCCAAAGCCTGATTTAAACCGGATAATCTTCGGCTCGTGCGAATACGTCAAAGACGGGCTTTTACCGCTAACCGAGTTGTTTGGTCGAACCGCCTGGTACCACCGCATGGTGGGCATTGTGGATGACATCATTGCGTATGCGCCGTATGAGTCCCGTTTTGGTCGGCTGCCGTCTATGAGCAGTGAAGTAAACGGCGAATTACTACAGGTGCTTTCACGGCTGGCCTATCAGACCGGCGATCAACGATACATCGACCAGGCGATTCGTATTGCGGAGTTTTATTTTGATGAGGTTATCCCCGGCAATAATGGTCTGCCGGCGCACAAGTGGAATTTGGCGGATGGTAAGCAAGCCAGAGACGCATTCCGGTTTTCCGATCATGGCAACGAAATCGTCGGCGGACTGTCCGAGATTGTGCTGTACCTCAAGCTTACCGGGCACCCTCGGTATGAGAAGTTCAAAAAGCCTATGTCTGATCTGATACATACCTTGCTGGATGTGGGGCTAAACGATGATGGGCTGTGGTATTCATCTGTCGCGCCCTCAAACCACAAAATTCTCGACAAACGGCACGCCCATTGTTGGGGTTATATGTTTAATGCTGTTTATACTACGTATTTGATTACTCAGGAAGAACGATTCCTATCGGCGACGCAACGGGCGTTAAAGGCCGTTACCGACAAGCCCACGTATCTTGACGACCCGGCCGGAAGTAATCGTGGATACGGATCCAACGCCTATTCGGATGCGATTGAAAGTGCAATTGTATTTTTGAATCGACTGCCGGACGACCACATGTTCCAGGTGCTGGATGAATGTGTTGCTCGATTTTTGCGCCGTCAGCGACCAGATGGCATAATCGAAGACTGGTACGGCGATGGGAACTATGTCCGAACAGCGCTGATGTATGTGTTCATGAAGTCCCAGGGTACTTGGGTGGAGCCGTGGAGGGAGGATGTTCGGCTCGGAGCGGTGCGTGAGCGCACGCAACTGGTAATTGCAGTGGAAAGCGATGAACCCTGGCACGGCCGCTTGCACTTTGACTACCCTCGGCACAAAGCCCATTTTCACATGCCGATTAATTACACCCGTCTTAACGAATATCCCGAGTGGTTTACTGTGGAACCGGAACGCTTATACCAGGTATTGGTAGGCCAGGAAAAATATGTCCGTTTGGGTGGTGAGTTAATCCGCGGGATTCGTGTAAAAACGGCAAATAAGGGCAGAGTCGTTATTCGTGTATCCTCACTGCCGGGTCCGCCTTATGGGACAAAATGACCCAAAAATAGTAGTGCTCTGTCAGAGCTAAAATTATGGGTAGCAATCATATCCGATGAGTTCCACGATATTTGTCAGGGCACTCTCAAACCAGTGCAGCAGGCCCTGGCACTGGCAAGGTCAGACCCTGAAGTGGGGGATAATATTAATACCAGACTAAATAGTTTTTGCGGCGGAAGCCGCTTTTTATAGTGCTCACGATTGAATTTTCCCGTTAGTACGCGGCTAAAGAACTTTACGACACGATGTTATGGCTTCGCTCGCGGGAATTCCCATACGCGGTGCGTATATTGATTGTCATTTTTACTATGATGCCCTTGATGGGCAGTTGTGGGAGCGATACGAAAATGGAAAAGCAAACGGAACTGGAAAAAAAAGTAACGGCTGACAGACAAACACCCAAATCGGTATTAGAATCATCCCTGGCCGGCACTTGGTACCCTGCCGACAAACAGGCAATTCGGAAACAGTTGGAGGCTTTTGCGGAAAAAACGAAACCGGAGCATCTTGACAACGTCATTGCACTGATTTTACCACACGCCGGTTATCAATATTCCGGAGCCACCGCGATGGCTGGGGTAGGGACGTTGGGAAAACGGACATATCGACGGGTGATTGTAATGGGACCGAGCCACCGTTGGCCTATGGAAAATATTATGAGTGTACCGAACGTTACCCATTATGCCACTCCCTTGGGCGAAGTCCCGCTTGATCACGACTTCATCGCAAAACTTGAAAAGCACAGTTTCTTTCAAACGATACTTCCGACACACCAGTACGAACACAGCGTCCAGATTGAATTGCCGCTGCTGCAATTTGGCCTTGGAGACGACTTTCACCTGGTGCCTGTCGTCGTAGGCCAACTTGACGACAAAACGATCGAAGAGACCGCCGCTGTCTTAAAATCTCTTATTGACGACGAAACCCTTGTGGTGGCCAGTTCCGACTTCACCCACTACGGCCCGAATTTTCAATATGTTCCCTTTCGGGAGAACGTACCGGAAAAACTCAAAGAGTTGGATATGGGAGCCTATGAGTTCATCGCCAAACAGGACATGGCAGGCTTTTTGAAGTACTGCCGGGAGAAAAACAACCACATCTGCGGTAACGTACCAATTGCGATATTGCTTGGTATGCTCCCCGCCGGCGCTGGCGTCAACCTGACACAATACGACACTTCCGGAAATGTCACGGGGGATTATACCAATTCGGTAAGTTACCTCGCCGTCGCTTTTACCGGCGAATGGAGCAAGGGAACCCAGGTCATTCCTGACAACATTGAAACCACGCTGAGCGAAGAAGACAAACATCAGCTTCTGAAACTCGCCCGTGCCTCTTTTACATATTATGTGAACCACAGCAAAACAGCAACTCCGGAACAGTTGGGCGTAACTGTCAGCGAGGCAATGAAACAGGTACGGGCTTCATTTGTTACCCTGAAAAAAGACCATGCGATGCGTGGTTGTATCGGCGAGATTTATCCTTCTCAGCCACTTTTCAAGTCGGTACTCATCAACGCGGTCAAGTCCGCCGTGGCCGATCACCGCTTTCGACCGGTCGGCATTGAGGAATGTGCCGAACTGACTGTGGAAATCTCCGCACTGACACCGCCCAGAACCGTATCGGGCTATCAGGACATTATCATCGGTAAACATGGAATT
>DAOWIP010000084.1 GCA_030640865.1 Sedimentisphaerales bacterium
GGCACCCATAATGGCAATCCTCAGAATTTTATGTCCTTTTTGATTTTTTCACCCGTTTGCGCAATACCTGTAGTTGGGGAGTTTCCTGTTTGACAAGACGGTGCGGCGCAACCGATTCGGTAATATATACATTGCCGCCGATTGTCGCTCCTTTGCCGATAATCGTTTCACCGCCGAGGATTGTTGCGTTCGGATATATTGTAACATTGTCTTCGATGGTCGGGTGCCGTTTATATCCTTTGATAACCCGCCCGCGTTCATCTTTGGGAAAGCTCTTTGCCCCAAGCGTTACACCCTGATATATTTTCACATTGTCGCCAATCCGCGTTGTTTCGCCGATGACTACACCGGTTGCATGATCGATGAAAAACCGCTTGCCGATTTTTGCGCCGGGGTGAATATCGGTGCCGGTGATACTGTGGGCATATTCGGTCATAATTCGCGGCATCAGCACAACGCCAAGCTCCAGCAGTTCATGGGCAATGCGATAGACCATCACCGCGTAAAAACCGGGATAGCAGTAAATTATCTCATCGAGGCTTTTAGCAGCCGGGTCGCCGTCGTAGAATGCCTGGATGTCCAACGCAAGCGCTGCGCGAATTTGCGGTATCTTCGCCAGGAAATCATTGGCAAACTTTTCAGCTTTTTTACGGGACTGACAGATTCCCTCGTTGTCCGCGCACTTGCATATACAACTATATATCTGCTCAGTCAGGTCCCTGCCTGTTTGCGCCAGCAGATTGCCCACATGGAATTGTACATTCTGTTTTGTCAGTTGTTTATGCCCGAAATAGCCGGGGAACAGCAACTGACGAATCCGGTCGAGGACATCGACAATCATCGCTCGGGACGGCAGACAGGCTTCTCCGATTCGCTGAGTACGCTTTTCTCGTTGGTAACTTGCCAGAATGCCTTTTGTAAGTCGGGGCAGGTTTTTGTCGAGGGTTTTGTTCATTGAATCACTTTTCCTTTTCCATTAAATACATCGCGACCTCAGCCCTCAGGTTAGGCCGGAAGTTGATTGTTTTGCCATGAGAGATAAAACCACTCTCAACGCATCGCCAGCCTTCTTTGCGACAAAGAGTCTGCCAGTCGGTGGTTGTGAAAAAATGCCTGTTCGGCGAATCGTACCAAGTGTATGGAAGACTTCGAGTGCGTGGCGCCCGGCCGAATAACATCAACTGGTAGCGAGCGCTCCAATAGCCGAAATTCGGAAAGACCACCACAACCTGTTTTCCCACGCGAAACGCCTCTTTTATGACCTGAAGCGGATTTCTCATCTCCTGGATTGTCAATGACATAATCACAAGATCAAAAGCCCCGTCGTCGTAATGGTCAAGCCCTTCTTCGACGTTGCCGTGATGTACGGATAAACCACGCTGGACGGCGTGCATTACGCACTCTTCGGATATTTCTATGCCGGTGCCGCGTACTCCTCGCTGTTCCACAAGGCCGGCCAGTAACTCGCCGTCGCCGCAACCGATGTCCAGCACGCGCCCCTGTTGGGCGGTTCGCTCAACAATCCACTGATAAATCAGCTTCTTATTTATAGTTTGTTTTGGCACTGTTTATGTCCCGCTATCTGCCGATGAATTTTGTGCTCGTTCCAAAAAAGACCGAATCAAAGGCGTTTGTTTTTCATAATCCAGCAGGAAGGCGTCATGTCCGTGATCGCTGCTGATCTCGTAGTATGTCGCGTCGCCGCCTGATCGGCGAATAGCTTTTGCCACGTCCTTCAACTGATGAGGCGGATAAAGCCAGTCGGAAGAAAACGCGATCAACAGAGCAATCGCCGAGCAACCTCTGAACGCCTCGGTCAGTGAATCGAAACCGTCCGACAAATCGAAATAGTCCGCTGCTTTGGTCAAATATAAAAGAGAATTGGCATCGAAGCGTTCTACAAAGCTTTGGCCCTGATGCTGCAAATAGGTCTCGACCTCGAATTCTTTGGAAAAATCATAGCCATAGCGTTCCCGCTGCCTGAGTCTTCGGCCGAACTTTCGCTCCATACCAGGCTCCGACAAATACGTGATATGGCCGGTCATCCGTGCCACCGCCAGGCCAAGCCGAGGCCCTTCGTCACCATAATAGTCGCCGTTGTTCCATTGCGGATCAGCCATAATCGCCTGTCGTGACAATTCGTTGAAGGCAATCTGCTGAGCGGAATGGCGATGGGTTGTGGCAATAGGGATTACCGATAGTAGTCGCTGTGGGTACGATACCACCCACTGAAGTGCCATCATACCACCCATTGACCCGCCGGCTACTGACAATACCTTGCCTATCTCAAGATAATCCAGCAAACGAACCTGCAAATTAACCATGTCCCGAATCGTTATCACCGGGAATCGCAAACCATAAGGTTTGTTAGTCTCCGGCTCAATCGAGGAAGGCGCCGTTGTGCCATAACAGCCACCCAGAACATTGGAACAAATAACAAAGTATCGATCCGTATCAAATGCCTTGCCGGGGCCGATCATCACATCCCACCAGCCGGGCTTTTTCGCATCGGCCGAGAAGCCTGCGGCATGCGCACCGCCGGAAAGCGCATGGCAGATGACAATTGCGTTATCTCTGTTTTTGTTCAACTTGCCGTATGTTTCATAAGCTACTGTCAACGGACCTATCGTAACGCCGCTGTCAAGCGCCAAACCTTCCTTGCACAACTGCGCATATTGAGTTTCCACCAGTCCCAATCCGGGAAATTCTTTTTGTTGATTATTCAACCTGATTACCTCTGCGAAGCTGTGATCGCCTGATCGAGATCAGCGATTATATCGGCAATATCCTCAATGCCGATTGAAAGACGAATGAAATCTTCCGTTACGCCGGCAACAACCTGTTCTTTCGGCGTCAACTGCTGATGGGTTGTCGAAGCCGGGTGAATTATCAGGCTTTTGGCATCGCCGATATTGGCCAGATGGCTGAATAATTTTACCGACTCGATCAATTTAACACCGGCTTCCATACAGCCTTTAATACCGAACCCCATAATAGCGCCTGCGCCGTTTGGAAGATATTTTTTGGCATTTGCGTAGTCGGGATGGCTCGGCAGGCCGGGATAATTCACCCATGATACTGCCGAGTTCTTTTCTAACCATTTTGCCGTTGCCAGGGCATTTTCGCAATGGCGTGGCATACGCAGATGCAGCGTCTCAAGTCCCTGCAAAAACAGAAAGGCGTTAAACGGCGACAGGCACGCTCCCATATCGCGTAATAACTGCAAACGCGCCTTCATTATATAAGCCGCACCGCGAATCAGAGCTTCATCGTGCAGACCAAACGCATCCCAAAACACCAAACCGTGATATGAGGGGTCGGGTTCGGTTATCTCCGGGAAATTACCTTTCGACCAGTCGAAGTTGCCGGAATCCACTATTGCGCCGCCGATACTTGTGCCGTGACCGCCGATAAACTTCGTTAGAGAATACGCCACAATATCGGCACCATACTCGAAAGGATTGAATATCATCGGCGAAACGGTATTATCGACTATCAGTGGAAGATTGTGGTTGTGGGCTATTTTAGCTATCGCCGCGAAATCGCTTACGTTATTTTTGGGA
>DAOWIP010000327.1 GCA_030640865.1 Sedimentisphaerales bacterium
CTCAAAATGGGTATGATTGGCGGCGGTCCGGGCGCCTTTATCGGCGAAGTGCACCGAAAAGCGGCGAGTCTGGACTATGGTATCGAGTTAGTTGCGGGGGCGTTCGATATTAATCCGCGAAAGTCAAAGCAGATGGGGCGTGAGCTAAATCTCAATTCAAAAAGGACTTATCGCGATTATGAGGAGATGATCGAGAAGGAACTCAGTCTGCCTGATGGTGAACGGATCGACTTTGTCTCGGTTACGACCCCGAATAACTGGCATTTTCCCATCGCCCGTGATTTTCTCAACGCCGGTTTCCACGTCATGTGCGAAAAGCCTATGACCCTTAATGTCAGGGAAGCCAGGGAATTGCAGAAGATAGTCAAGAAGACTCGCAGGGTCTTCGGTCTTATGCACAACTATACAGGCTACCCGATGGTCAAGCTGGCCCGCCAGATGGTGCGTGAGGGGGATATTGGAAAGGTACGCAAGATCGTTGTGCAGTATCCGCAGGGTTGGCTGGCACAGCCTATCGAGCGAACCGGACAAATGCAGGCCGCATGGCGTACCGATCCGAAGCAAAGTGGCGCTGGTTGTTTGGGTGATATCGGTACCCACGCGGAGAACCTGGCTGGATATATTACGGGATTGAAAATCAGCCATATTTGCGCAGACCTGACGACGTTCGTTAAGGGACGGCGTGTGGATGATGACTGCAACTGCCTGATTCGTTATAATAACGGTGCTCATGGTGTGTTGCATGCCAGCCAGATTTCCGTTGGTGAGGAAAATAATTTAGCTATCTGGATTTACGGCGAACAGGGCAGTATGGAATGGCATCAGGAGCATCCGAATTACCTTTATGTCAAGGAGGCGAATGGCGCCGAACAAGTTTGGAAGCGTGGCAACCCGTATGTGGCTGATCGCTGTCCTGCCGCGGCCCGGGCAACTCGGATTCCTTCCGGACATCCTGAAGCGTTCCTGGAGGCATTCGCTAATACATACTGCAATTTTGCCGATACCGTCCGCGCGAAACTTACCCGGACCAGACCGGACCCGCTTGCACTCGATTTCCCAAATGTCAACGATGGACTTCGGGGTATGCTCTTTATCGAAACCGTTAAGGCAAGCGCAAAGAGCAAACAGAAATGGACAAAGATGAAAAAGTAGATGAGCGTGTGTTAAATTTTCAGGATTTTAGATTAGATCATTAAATCATCATAGGAGATAAGCAAATGATTAGACCTGTAACACTATTTACCGGACAATGGGCGGATCTGCCGCTGGCGAAACTGGCGGAGATGGCTGCCGGTTGGGGATACGAAGGACTTGAACTTGCCTGTTGGGGTGATCACATGGACCTTGACAAGGCCTCGGTGAACAAGGATTACTGCAGGAAGCAGAAGGAGATTCTGGAAAAGCACGATATGAATCTCTTTGCCATCAGCAATCATCTTTCCGGGCAGTTGGTATGTGATGTACTGGATGAGCGTCACGACGCGTTCCTGCCGGATTCACTTCAGGGCAGCGGCGTTTCGGCGGACAAGAAACGGGCCTGGGCCGTGGAGATGCAGAAGAAGGCGGCAAGGGCAGCTCAAAACCTGGGCATCAAGGTAGTCAACGGTTTTACCGGCTCGCCAATATGGCAATATTTCTACGGTTTTCCACCGGTTTCGGAGGAGACGATTGAGAACGCGTTTAAAGATTTTGCCAGGATATGGAATCCGATCCTTGACGTTTATGATGAGTGCGGAGTGAAATTTGCCCTGGAGGTTCATCCGTCGGAAATTGCCTTTGATATAATCACGGCCAAACGGGCTTTGGAGGCCCTGGGCAATCGTGAGGCGTTCGGTTTCAATTTTGACCCCAGCCACCTGCATTGGCAGATGGTCGATCCGGTATGTTTTCTGCGGGAATTCTCCGATCGTATTTATCATGTTCATATGAAGGACGCAGCGTTACAGCTTGACGGACGTAGCGGGATTCTGGGTTCGCATCTGAATTTCGGTCAACCGGAACGCGGTTGGGATTTCCGATCGCTGGGTCACGGCGGAGTCGATTTCGAAGAGATTATCCGCACACTGAATCACATCGGTTATCAGGGCCCGCTTTCGGTGGAATGGGAAGACTGCGGTATGAACCGTGAACACGGTGCCCGGGAAGCGTGCGAATTTGTGAAAGAAGTTAATTTTTCACCTTCCGATGTGGTCTTCGACACTGCGTTTGATAAATAGAGTTATCAAGCAATGAAACGAGCACTATCGTTTGTATTAATAGTTATACTCGCTGTTCACGTGATAGGAATAGCGAGGGATGATTATCAGGTAGCGAAAATTACAGTTGGTCCGCGCGGACCTGTTGGTCCCGATGTGCCTTTGGGCGAAACTGAGAAGAGACAATACAGCGAGTGTGTCGTTGTGAAGGGACATACGGCAGCGGCTGTTCAAGCGGCGTGTAAGCGTGCAGTCAAAGAAGGGATACGAGTAGTATTCTTACCGGCGGGACAATATATTTTTAAGAAACAAGTGGGAGTACCAGGCGGGATAATTCTGTTGGGTGAAGGCTCAAAGACACTCTGTCGTGCCGGAGATAGCAGTGTCCACTTATTCAGTGTCGAAGGTGATATGGTGCGTTTCACTCGCCTGAAACTCCAGGGTGCCAATACGAGCACAAGTACGAACAACGATACCTATGGTATCGTCGTATCCGGCAGACAAGACATCCGCATCGACCACTGTGAACTGCTTGGATTCAGCTATGCCACGAGCTTCGCCAGCGAGGCCACTGTTCAGGTTGATCATTGTTTTATCCACCATAACCTTCGCGATGGTTTGGGCTATGGGGTGGCGATTTATTCAGGAGCCTACGTTCTGGTTAGTGACAATGAGTTCAGCCAAAATCGCCACTCTTTGGCCTCGAACGGTGCTCTGGATTGGAGCAGTCCCAAAATCGCAGGAAAATTTCTCCATAAACCCGGTATAAGGAAAACCCACTGGGAATTCATTCGCAACAAGGTGGGTAGTAACGACCACTCACGCTATGAGCTTTGTGTGGTTGACACTCATCCTGGCATGGACGGAACCTTTGTAGTAGAGGGGAATCTTTTTGAGAAACTTCGGCACGGAGTAGGTATTCGAGATGGTTCCGGACTCATCCGTGGCAACGTTTTCCGCAACCTGCGAACTGCAACAAACTTCCGTGATCTGATTGGTATTTCCGTCAGTTATGGTAAACATAATGGTATTCCGGTTGAAGGTTGCATGCCGCGTGACATTACAATAGAGGATAATATTTTTTTGCCAGGTAATGCAAAGTATAAAAAGTATCAAGTTAGCAAGGCGGAAAATATCACTATAGATGGTGAACTTGTCTCCAGGACTCGTGTGGAGCGGGCTGCTGTGGAGCCAATGCCTTTGCTTATTCCCGTGGATGATGAAGGGAAACTCGGCATCAGCCGACGCAAGACTGTTGCAAAGCCACGGTAAAAGGCCAAAGTTACGGGGGCTATTTAACTGTGGTTGATGAAAAGAGATATATGAATGATGAAATATTAAGATAACAGATATATGAAAAACAGGCAGTTAGTAATAACAATTGGCCTGATGTTTTTGGTGCTTACCGGTCCGGTTGTGGACGCTGAGCCGGTTGGCTCGGTTAAGACGTCGGAAAGTGTATCCGATCGTAATCTCCCGCCGGTGCGTGCTGTTACCAGTGGCCCAAAGCATCATTGGTTCTCGTATTACGACAAGTGGCAGTTTGACCCCACGGATCGTTTTTTGTTGGGTATGGAGGTTGATTTTGAGCATCGCTCTGTGAAAGCTGACGATATGATCAAAATCGGCATGATAGACCTTCAGGACAATGACCGGTGGATTGAGTTGGGCCAGACTCGCGCCTGGTGCTGGCAGCAGGGTTGTATGTTACAGTGGCGGCCGGGTTCTATGTCGGAGGTGTTATGGAACGACCGTCAGGGTGATCATTTCGTTTGCCACATCCTTGATGTCTTTACGAAAAAGAAGCGGACCGTTCCGCATGCCGTTTATACTGTCAGCCCCGACGGACGCACGGCTGTAGCACCGGACTTTCGCCGGATCAGCGATGTGCGTCCCGCCTATGGCTATCGTGGTCTGTCCGATCCGTGTGTCAACGAATTGTCGCCGAAGGACACCGGTATTTTTCGGATAGACCTGGAAACCGGCAGACAGAAACTGATTATCTCGATAGACCAGATTGCGAAATTGGGCAATATCCCGAATAATCAGAAAGGCATTAAGCATTACTTCAACCATCTGCTGTTCGGCCCGGACGGTAAGCGATTTATTTTCCTGCATCGCTGGCGTTACCCCAAAGGTAACCGCCTGACTCGGATGCTCACCGCGGCTCCGGACGGCAGCGATATTCGGATTATCGACGATAATGGTTATACTTCTCATTTTATCTGGCGTGATCCGAAGCATATCCTGGCTCAATCCAGTCAGCCTCCGCACGGACATGGGTTTTATCTCTTCGAAGATGGCGGCAAACGGAGCGTTCAGATCATAGGCAAAGACGTTATCCCGAACAGGGGCGGGCATTGTACGTATTTGCCTTTACATAACGGCGAATGGATTCTTAGCGATACGTATCCCGACAAGCAGCGTATTCAGCATGTTTTGCTTTATCATATTCCGTCGAACAGGAATATTTTTCTTGGCCATTTTCATTCTCCGAAGGGATATGATGGCGAATGGCGGGTCGATACTCATCCGCGTTTCAGTCGCGACGGACAGAGCGTTGTCGTCGATTCACCCCACGGCGGCAATGGCCGCCAGATGTACCTGATTGACATCAGTGGGATAGTCAACAAATAGTGAAACGTGTATAGTCCGCAATCTCTTTGACAACAGTACACAAGGTCGTCCTACGCTTACTGACCCCTTTTACGGTTTTGTCCAGGCCAGTTCCGCAAGGTATAGCCCGTGCCGATTTATCCACTGTTTGTCCTCGGGGCCGCAGGATGAAAGATATGCTTTGCCTTGATATTCCAGAATTTCAACAGCGTGACCATAAAGCGTTGTTACGACCGCGTCCATCGAAAACTCGTCGCACTTTTGCGATACACAAACAATGGTTTCATAGTAATGCCGATGTGCGTATGTAAAGAATAAATAATATAAACCATTTCTATATACAACAAGCGGTGATTCTGCACCGCCCCACTTTACGCCGTCGTTTAGAAAAAAGAAGGCACCCGGCGCTACCGCTTCGGGCTTGTTAAATTGATACCATCGCCTAATGCTACGCATCAGACGCTACCACCCGGCGCCCTGCCGGAACTGTTTGCGATGCTTGCGGCGGTAGTGTATTTTATTGCGGGGCCTGGCTGTGCGGTTACCGGCGTAAAAATCCTTCTGATACAGAGAAAATTAGTTCGTTTCGTTCAGAATGACGATTTTTACGCAAAACTTTTTGGTTAATCATTTTTAATTTTTGGTCCGTCTCTTCGGCAGGGTGTAGCTGTCGAAAATATCTCCTTTGCCCAAAGCCCGAGGGTCATTAGTCCGCACCAGTTGCCGCTGCAAACGTTCGGCAAGTTCTTTTTTCACCACTGAATAATTGGTATCAACAGCAAGGTTGTGCATCTGGTATGGGTCTTTTTGCACGTCGTAGAGTTCCTCTGCAGGACGATAGCCAAAAGCCAGTTCAAACAGGCGCTTGTATTGTGGATTGGCGTCGCGGTTTTCCACCATAAATACCTTTGTGGATCTGCCGTCGGCGCCTATGTACCTTGGCGGCTTTCCAGCTGGGCCTATTTCGCTGTGGTCGTGTTTATCGTTGCGAATATAGAGGTATTTTTTCGTTCGTATAGAACGCATTGGGTACGAAGGGTCTCTGGGAGTATGTTTTTCGCGTCCGCTGATAGCATGGTCTCGAGCAGGGTCAATTTGGCCGGACTTTTTTGAGAGTAGAACGTTGAGAAAACTTTTACCCGTTGTTCCAGGTGCCGGCTTTAGACCAGCAGCTTCGAGAAAGGTCGGTGCGAAATCCGTGAAACTGATGAAATCGTCGACGACTCTGCCGCCTTTGACCTTCCGTCGCCAGCATATCGCCAACGGCTCACGCGTACCGTCATCATAGCAGGTGGCTTTGGCCCTTGGGAATGGCATCCCATTGTCGCCTGTAACCACGACGATGGTATTATCCAGTTCATCGGTCTTTTCGAGTGTTTTAAGCATACGTCCTACGTGAGTGTCAAACCATTCTATCTCCAAAGCATAGTCCAGCATATCGGTGCGAATAGCTTCAGTATCAGGCAGATAAGGTGGTAATTCAGCATGTTCGAGTTTCTTTCCGGCTCGAAGCCCGGAGCCTTTCTCAAAGCTCCGGTGCGGCTCAAAGCTGCCAAACCAGAAGCAGAAAGGCTTTTCGGCAGGTCGCTGGTTAAGAAAATCTTCGCAATTGGCAGCATAATCACGATCAGATATACCTTTCGTTGGACTGGTGCAACGGAGTTTGTTGTATTCCGTGCCGGCAGGGTTGCGAGTTCGACCTGCTGCCCGCCAGTTGCCGGGGCCCCAGCCCTTGCCGGTGTAACCCACAAAATATCCCGCTGCCTCCAGAATGTCGGGGTAAACCTGGAACTTTTTTTTCAGCGTGTAGTGGTTCATCGCTCCATCTTCCAGACGATAGAAGGCCTGGCCCGTCAGCACACTGCCCCGCGATGGGCAGCACATCGTTGCGGAGACAAAGGTATTATTGAAAAGAACACCGTGCCTTGCTACTCGGTCGAATGCAGGTGTTTTAACCATTTTACTGCCGTAAATACCGGCGTGTCGCCAGTTGTGGTCGTCGGAGATGCAGAAGAGAATGTTTGGGCGTTTCGCAGAAGCGAATATATCGGTACAGCTGGCGAAAGGCGTCGCTGCTACGGCTATAGCACCGCCGGAAAGTAAACTGATAAACTGACGTCGATTTAAGTTCTTCATTTTTTTCTCCTTTAAGCTGACATTTCCCATTTAAACGGTTACAGAACATAATTTTCTCTGCACGACCTCAATGATTTTACAAAAATCACTTTGAACTATCAAGGATTTCATGAAACAGAGATTTCGATACGAGAAGGACTGTTTAAGTAAACCAGGCAAACGGACTGTCTTGATGAGTTAGTGCTATTAAAAAAGCCCCCACCTGAAAATAAGTTGAGGGCTGGAGCTTTCAGTATCTATATCATAAATGTCATTTATTTTTTCCCTGAAGCAGCCTCTTTGTCGAGCATACCCCTTAGAACAGTTCCCATCAGCGCATCGGTCATACCTGCACCCGCACCGCCGACCATTACTTCCGGCGTAATCCTGATTCCCCCGGTCTCGACCAGTTTCATAATCTCGATAAGAGCGGCATTGTCTTGGCCAATCACCTCGGAAATCTTCTTATAAGCCAGAGCCTTGGCCTCAGCGGTAACCGTAATTAATTCAGCCTCAGCCGTTGCGCCAATAATTTTTTTCAGCTTATCCTGCTCGGCGATCTGAACGTCATACATAGCAGTTGCCAGCCGTTTTTCCTCTTCAGCCTCCTGCTTGGTCTTTGTCAGTTCCTTTTGTTTTTCCGCTGCACGCTGCTGTTCCTCGAACGTTGCCTGTTCCTGAAGGGCTATTTCACGGTCTGTCTGGGTCTTCAGAAGCAAACCCAGGCTCTTTTCGTCTCCGATATCGCCGATACGAACAGCAAGAACGGTTACTCCGTATTTGGCGAGTTCATCTTTGAGCATTGATGTACTTTGCGCTTCCTGCGTGGAGCGGTTCTGAACATATTCAAGCGCTTTGACCTTTTCAGCATTATTTCTAAATATTGCTCTCACTGCCGGCGTCACCAGCTTGGTCAGAACAAGTGCATCATCACCGACAGTGGCAACCACTTGCGGCGCATCTTCGCTGTTTATCTTGTAGGTCATGCGAACGTCTACGGGAAACGTAAAGCCGTCCTTACTGCGAACAGTTATTGGCTTCATAGGCTGATACGCTCCGGCTTCACCTTGTTCTTCCTCGGCAGTGTAGCTGACCTTGACCTGCCGAATGCTGATAGGTGTCGCTTCATAAGCTTGCGTATGTAGTCTGTACTTTCCTTCTGTTAACGGCTTTCTCCATACTCCCTTTTGTCCTACATCCACCAAGCGATCGCCAGATTCAATTGCTTCGCCCACATTACTTTTAATAACCACGACAGTACC
>DAOWIP010000065.1 GCA_030640865.1 Sedimentisphaerales bacterium
GAAAATCGGCCCAGGCGATGACTGCCTTTGTGGGCGTATTGTGCTTTATAGACGATTACACCAACACAATGATTGTCGGCTCAATGATGCGTCCTGTTACCGACAGGTTTCGAGTCAGTCGGGAAAAACTGGCCTTCCTGGTCGATGCCACCAGTGCCCCGATTTCCGGCCTGGCGGTTATCAGCACATGGATAGCTTATGAAGTTGGTTTGTTCAGCCAGGTGAGTGCGAAACTGAATCTGGGCATAGACGGCTATTCCATGTTTTTCGATGCGGTTATCTATCAGTTTTACTGTATATTGATGATTGTATTTGTCTTTGTGCATATTTTTGTGGGCCGGGATTTTGGCCCGATGAAGGTCGCGGAAAAACGGGCGCAAAGTGAGCCACCACTGGAATACGACGATATAACCGACCAAGGCGACAACTCCGATTCAGCTATGAAGGATATTCATTCGCCGACTCCGCGTGCCCTCAACGCTATTGTGCCGCTGGCGGGCCTGATTCTGTTTCATCTTGTTGGGCTGTGGATCGACGGAGATGGGCTTGCGAAGTTTAGGGCCGGCGGCTCACTAAGCGATTGGTTTTATTGGCGCGATGTTATTTCCAGTGCCGGTAATAGTACCCTGGTTCTCTTATTTGCATCACTGTTCGGATTAGGTCTGGTCATAGTTTGTGGGCGTTGTAGTGGCGGGCTTTCCTTGCCGGTTATGGGCCGATGTTTCAATGAGGGACTGAAAAAAAGTCTTCTTATAGGTGTTATCCTTGTGATGGCCTGGTCGCTCAAGAATTGCTGCAATGATTTGGGAACCGATGATTTTCTTGGCGCGTTTCTGGTAAGGGGCATATCGCCGCAATGGTTTCCAGCCATTGTTTTTATCGTAGCGTCTCTGACATCTTTCGCGACAGGTACGAGTTGGGGGACGATGGCGATATTGATCCCGACGGCCGTCCCGGTCGCGTACGTACTCGAAGGAAGCAGCTACGGAATTATCACGATGATTACTATGGGGGCAGTACTGGACGGGGCGATTTTCGGTGATCACTGCTCGCCCATCTCCGATACGACAATAATCAGTTCGCTTTCCAGCTCGTGCGATCTTCTTCAGCACGTTCGCACACAACTGCCTTATAGCCTAATCGTGGCGGCATTCGCTCTGATTTGCGGCTATATACCCAGCAGTTTCGGCCTTGGAAGAGGCTGGAACATAACTCTAACAGTGGTTATAATGGGTACGTTCTTTATTGTGCTTGCTCGTAGGAAAAGGATATAAATTTTGGCTCCTCATAAGTCAGCTTTACTCTGTAATATTTTGAGCAAAAACAAGCGAAATTGCCCTGAAAGGGTGAAATAACGCAACTTATAAAAAAAGTGAACAGTTACCTTTTACGTAACATTATTTTCCAAGTATTACTTCATTTGGCTAAAATGTTGCCTCAAAACTAAAAGCAACCTCTAATAATACCCGTAGGGCTTTGACCCACACGTTAGTTTGTAATGAACAAATAATGCACAATCAAGATAAAGGAGACAAAATTGAAACGTAACAGTATATTATTAATCGTGGTGGGAGTGGTTTTTGTCGGCCTGTCAGTGTGGCGAGTTGGTTTTTATGTACCTACGGCCGGAATAGATAACGATGCCATCAATAAGATTAATGTAAAAAAAACAGCCGATCCCTGCGATTTAAAGGGTGAGACACCGGAAAAACCATCTACAACGGAAAAAGCGGCTGACCCTTGTGCCGTAAAGAAGGCAAAGACAAAGCAGGACGATCCCTCAACGCAACCGAACGACCCCTGCGCCCCGCCGGCCAAGTCCAAAACAAATGACAGTAAAAAAGACGGCGAAAAGGGACCTGAAAAAAAGAAGGACGAACAAAAGGAAGATGGTGATAAAGATGACCAACTGGAATCGGTGAACCTCAATGAGGTCGAGGTAAAAAAACTGATAGACAAACTGGCTCAGTGGACCGGCAAGGTCATCATTCCCGACGCTGAAGCCTTGAAACAGAAAATCACCATTTATTCCTCAAAAAAACTGTCCCGCACCGAAGCTATGGCTCGTATTTACGATGCCCTGCGGACCAAGGGTTTTATTGCCGAGGAAACCGACGGTGTAATCTTTATCAAGCCGATCAAAAACGCCAAACTCGGCCAGGTGCCCACGTTGTCGGATGATGATGTATTAGCTCTGATCGAGAACAAAAATCAAATTGTTCAGAAATTCTTCCAACTCCGAAACTTCAGTCCCACGCAGTTGAATCAGATCGTCAAGCCTCTCATTCCCGAATACGGCCATGTTTACGCCATCGAAAGCACCAGCCAGTTAGTTGTGATCGATACCGTATCGAATCTGATGCGTATCGAGCTTATAATTGAAAAACTCGATGTACCCGAGGCGGAGGACACCGTAACCAAAATCTTTGAAATCCGCGATTCCGACCCCGCTAAAATTGTTCAGCTTCTGAGAGTTCTGTTCGGCCAGGAGGACCCCGGACGTAGCGGCAGGAGGCGCCGCCAGAACCCCCCAAGAAGGGAACCTGCCAGGGGAGGGCCACCATCCAAGGGAACCGGAGCGGCTACATCCGTTGTGATTGGCCCCAGCAGCAGCCAGATCGTACTGATCCCTATGATGGATCGTGGGTGGATTATCGCCAGGGCGTCCGCGGATGATATGAAACAAATCGGCGAATGGATTGAAAAACTCGATACAAAACGGGCACCCAAAACGGAATACCAGGTACGCAAGATAGAATACGCCAATTCCGAGGAAGTGGCCAACCAGATCAACCGCATGGTTCAGCAGATGCCCGGCGAGGAGATCAAGGCAAATGTATTGGTGGTCCCGCTTGAGCAGGCCCGTCAGGTCATGATCGTCGGCAGTGAGGTGAACCGGAAAATGGTCGAGAAACTGATAGCGGAGATCGATGTTCCCGTAGGCGTCTTTGAGACCGGACATTTCAAGCTGAAATATGCCGATCCGGAAAAGATCAAGGAATATATCGACGAACTCTATTCCGATCAGCAACAGAGCGGTGGTTATTACAATCCCTACAGATATTACGATTCCCGACGGCAGAGGGGAGTGGACATCAACGAAGTGAAGGTCATAGCTTATACGACGCTGAAAGAGGTTACGGTAATTGCCTCGGCGGAGAATGTGGCCAAGATTACCGAGCAGATAGCTGAATGGGACAAACCGCTCAACGTTAAGGAAGTGGCCCCGCTGATTATAGAGTTGAAAAACTCCGACCCGGTAAAACTCACTACACTGCTAACCACCCTGTTCAGTGAAAAGAGCCGCGGCCGCCGTGATCCGTTCCTTGATTATATTTTCGGAAGGCGAGGTGAGGAACAGAAAAAAATCGTTGGGCCTCTCTATGGCCAGTTGACCTTTGAGGCTGTGCCGGATACCAAAAAAATTATCGTCATCAGTAAGATTCCCGAGGCCTATGAGGTTATTAAAGAACTGATATTCAAACTCGACAGCCAGGAGCCGGCGGAACTGCCTATGGTGGTAACCTTGAAGTATGCCGATTCTGAAGATTTGTGCGACCAGCTCAACGCTATTCTGAACGAACCCGGAACGCGTGCCACTATTCTGCGACGCAGTCGGGGTCTGTCGGATTACACTGCCGCCGGCGCCGATTCCGACAGCGGCAATCGGAACCAGGACAGAAATCAGGCACAGAGTTCAGCCGGTGAGCTTGTCCCCTGGTGGACAGCCGGCACGGCCCGCAGCCGCGTCGGTGAGGAAATGCCCATCAGTAATATCATCGGCAAAATCAGGTTTATCC
>DAOWIP010000424.1 GCA_030640865.1 Sedimentisphaerales bacterium
AATAAGGAATGATGATAAGTTCGAATGTTTTCACTAGATTCAAAGCACACGCATCCTCTTCCACAATCTGAACCCTCGTCTGAACCTCAGCAGATTCTTTGACCAAACGAGCTTTTAATTTGTCCAGCATGGATTTTGAGATATCAACAGCCACTACAAATATGCCGGATCGGGCCAAAGGTATTGTCAAGCGACCGGAACCCGCACCAATTTCCAATACCGGAGTAGATATATGTTTTGCATAATCGAGATATAATGGCAAATCTACCATTCGATCACCGACATAAATGTCGTAATAATCAGAGAACTCTTTATAAATGTCTTCCACTTTTGATTCTTCACTCACTATATGTTACATATACCCAAGTGCCCGCAGTTTCTGCATAGTATATGTGTCTTCTTTATCTTGTGCGCGGCCGGCGCGTTCGGAGGTTGTGGTCGATTCCAGTTCTTCGATAATTTCATCGACAGTACTCGCGTTGGACTCGATAGGTGAGCAGCAGGGCACACAGCCGATACTGCGATAGCGTTTGCCGTCTTTAGCGAGATACAGATCGGTAATAGGGATGTTTTCCCGCTTGATATAGTACCATATATCTTTTTCCGTCCAGTGCAGTAGCGGATGAACACGGATATGCGTTTTTTCCTCCGCCTGGTTTTTATACTGGTCCCACAATTCCGGCGGTTGGTCCTGGTAGTTCCACTTAAACTGCTCATCACGCGGCGAAAAATATCGTTCCTTGGCACGTATCCCGTGCTCGTCCCGGCGGATACCAAGCAGCAGCGCCTCAAAACCATATTTAGCGATCGCCTGTTTAAGTCCTTCTGTTTTCAGTGCTGTACAGCATTCCAGTTTTTTTTCACAAGTCATCCCTTTTGCCAATGCTTCTTCGTTGCGCGTAATCAGCAATTTAAGTCCCCATTTCTTGCTGTATTCGTCGCGGAACTTATACATCTCCGGAAATTTATAGCTCGTATCGATATGCAGTAGCGGAAATGGTATTTCACCGAAAAACGCTTTACGGCACAGCCAAAGCATCGTTGTCGAATCCTTACCAACCGACCACAGCATTGCCAGTTTTTTATAATGGTAATACGCCTCGCGAATTATATAAACGCTCTGACTTTCGAGTTCGTCCAATCTGTCCATATTCTAAGGTTCCTTTTACATAAATCTTAAACATCAGGCGTTATCGCCTCTCCAATCCCGTCCATATCCGTCGGCGGTTCCACGCCCAGCTTTTCCAGTATCGGCCGGGCCAGCATCGATATCTCAAGGTCATCTTTTGGCAGTTCAACGCCGCGGGCAATCATAAAGGCGTCATTATAAGTATGCATCCCTTCCAGTTCGGTCTTTTGGAATAATGTTTTCCCTGCCAGACCCAGTTTCAAATCGTATCCATCATAGGGTATGGCAATCACATCCGCCGCCTTTCCGAAAGTTCCCTCCTGACGGGCGACTTCAAGCGGTTCCATTTTTTGTATGCCCCGGCAGCCGCTCGGCCAATATATTTCTTCCCGCATTAATACTTTTCGTATAACTTTTTCATTGGTATTCGGATCGCGCATATCCAGCAGGTCCCGCGATAATTGTTGTCGTACCTGCTGATATTCTTCCGGCGGCACTATCCCACCCGGCTCGCGCCCTTTCAGGTTCACATAGCCCCTGCCCGGTATCAGACAGTACGCCCGTGACTTTGCCGGATCGATTGATAACGGATGCCGGACCGACTCGGCCGGTACCGTCCAGCCTTTTTCCACAAGGTAGCGAGAAAGCTGAACTTCCTGTTTGATCGGGCAGAACCCATGATCACTGAATATCAAAAGCGGCGTATCGTCCGGCAATCGGTCGAGCATTTTTCCAACCGCCTCGTCAATCTTTCGGTAATACGCCCGAAATGCCGGCGCGAATTCAGGGTCTTCCTGCTCGAACTTCTGTAGCAGAAAATGATTGATTCGATCACTACCCATAATATGCGTATGGAAGAAGTCCCAGTCTTCTGTGTCCATATAATGAAACATCGCTTCCATCCGCCGGGCCAATGTTATGTCAAGGTCGCCCAGCATAGCTTGCTTATCGCGCCGGGCAAGTTGGGCGTCGCTATCCAGCCGGTAATCGATCGATTTCAGGTAATTACTTTCGCCGGCCGGCCAGGCCGCTTTCTCAAGGCTCGGCGATAGAAACCCCCCTATCAGAATCCCGTTCACCTGCCGCGGCGGGAAGCTGCCGGGCACATTCATCCCGAACACCCGCTTGTTTGCCTGCGAGAGTAATTCCCAGATATTTTCCGTGGCCATTGTCAACGAGTTGGGAAACTTCAGATCATAGCCGCCCTCGCGTCGGTCGATAAAGCCGTAAATACCGTGTTTGCCGGGGTTTTTGCCCGTCATATATCCGGCCCAGGCCACGCATGAGACCGTCGGTTGCACCGATCGCATCTGCCGTGTCCCAACCTGGCCCGCCAGGGCAGCCATATTTGGCATCACCCCCTCACCCATCAACTGTCGTAACAGTCCGATCGGAACGCCGTCGATACTCAAAACCATAAATTTCGGATTATGCCTTATTGTCATCCACACACTCCAGCGTAAGCTGATAATTTAGCCCGGTCTTTCAATTTCTTGTCGATACTCAAATATCCTCAAAACATTTTGTGGATATTAGATTCGGGTTTCAATATCCACAAACTGCTTTGTGGTTAATATAATATCCTCAAAAAAGCCTTTCTACATATATGTTTTACAAAGCGTCCAGATTCCAAGAACAGTTATCAGAATTCCTAAAATAAACGCAAGTTTCTCTGTTTTAATAATTTTAGTGGTGAACGCCCCGAACGGCGCCACAAATACCGACCCCAAAAGCAGGGCCAGTACCAGTTCCCACTGAAATAACTTGTGCGAAAACATAGCTGCCAGGAAATCGGCAAACGACATACTCAGAATCGGCGCGTCTATCCCCCGTATCACCCCGCCAACGAGGTAGGCGACAAATCCGATCGTGCAGATCGGTGCTTCGGCCAGTGTTGTCGCGGCGATGGCGCCTTTGTGTCTTTGTCCGGATATGATCTGACCGCCTGTTACCACCGGCCCGAACCCGCCGCCGGACAGACCCTTGTTGAAGGCGCTGATAATCCCGACGCCTATCATCTTTTTCCATGAAAACCGGAACTTTTTTCCGGTAAGCAGGATCACGCCCATACTCAACACAAGTATTCCGATATAAGTTTTCAGAATCAGTTTGGGTATATTGAAGGCGACGCAAACTGCCATAATTGTCACCGCAATACCACAACTGCTGATTACCAATACGATTTTCAGGTCGCGTGAGCCGTGGCTGAATGAGGCGTTCTCGAATTGGTGATGAAATATCGAGGCGGTGAACCCGCCGAACGCCTGCGACAGCAATACCGCCGGCACCGCTACCAGCGGATCGAACCCCATCAGGATTAAAACCGGCGACAAAATAGTCCCGTACCCCATCCCCAGTGAGGAGTCGATAAACTCACACACAAACGCCGCTATAAAAAGAAACAGAAATAAACCTACTGTAATTTCCATTTTTTTTAACCGTTATTGTAACCATTAAGTAGCACAAGCTTCCAGCTTGTGATTAAAACAGTTACGTAGGATGGGCTTTAGCCCATGCTGTCTGACTCACAACTCACAACTTATTTATTTAATCACCGTAATTTCACCGGTAAGCATATTATTCGACTCGTCTGTTTCATTGACCGCGTTATCCGGATCGACCATAATTATAAAAGGATAAGTGTCGGCCTTGTTCACTGCCAGGCTCCAGTCGCTGCTATTCACTGAATACAATGTTTCGGTTCCGCCTGGAATGTCGTCTCTGCCCATGCCCATATATACCTGTTGTCTGCCAATCATCAGTCCGATCTTATAGCCTCCTGCCCGGACGGTCGCGGTTCTTTTGTTTTTCAACAGGCACGAGAAAGTGAAGGGTTTGTTTTCTTTCAGAGGCATTGGACTGAAGGTTACTTTTTGGCATACCAGATCGAGTGTGCCTTTTATTTTCTGGTTCTGCCCGGAGACAATCGCCACATCTTTTCCCGCCAAAAGCGTTTCCAGTTCCTCAATGAGTTGGCCTCCTGTTCCTTCGTGGTATCCTATATGGATGCTCTGTACTCTCCCTTTTTTGCCGATTACTACTGTTTGCGGTATGCCTTTCACTTCATAGAGTTGACTTGGCGGCGTCCCGAAGCCTTTTTTGGGTATGGCTGCTTTCGCTTTGACGCTGATGCTTTCCAGAAATCGGCGGATTTTATCCGGCCCGTCTTCTTCGTTAACGGTATAGAGAACGACGCCTTTATCTTTGTAATCCTGCGCGATTTTGCTTATTACCGGCAATGCCGCCCGGCACGGCGGACAGCGCACCGCCCAGAAATCCAGAATAACTATATGTTTTCCCTTGTGTTGGGCCAGTTCCATTTGTCCGCCATCTACCAGTACCGCCTTGAAATTCGGCGCCGGCTGACCTGCCAGTTTATGCTCACCAAATTTCCGTACGGCTCGCGCCCCCGGCGGCGGCTCAAATTGGA
>DAOWIP010000151.1 GCA_030640865.1 Sedimentisphaerales bacterium
GCACCTTTCTGTATTTCAGAGAGGTGTTCCTGTATAATACTCGACGGGTGGCAGCCACTAAAGTCCCGATAGAATCGGGACAAAAGTGGATGGTAGTTAATAGAGTAGTCTTACGACAAAATGTTACGGTTTCACTCGCGGGAATTCCCATACGCGATGCGTATAGAAAGGAAATGGATACGTGTATAAGATAGCGGTAATAGCTGGTGACGGCACTGGTCCTGAGGTTACGACCGAGGCGGTCAAGGTTTTAAAGACAGCGGCGGAAAAGTTCGGCTTCAAATACGAATCGACCGAGTTTGATTTCGGTGGTGAGCGGTATATGCGGACCGGCGAGACACTGCCCGATAGTGCTGTGGAAGAACTACGCGGTTTTGACTCCATTCTATTGGGCGCGATCGGTCATCCTGATGTGGCGCCGGGGATACTGGAAAAGGGTATCCTGCTAAAGGCTCGGTTCGATCTGGATCAGTATATCAACCTGCGGCCTGTCCGATTGTATCCGGGCGTTGAGACGCCCCTGAAAAACAAAGGCCCCGACGAGATAGATTACGTAGTCGTGCGGGAGAATACCGGCGATCAATATACAGGGGCAGGTGGATTTACACTCAAGGGCACACCCAACGAGGTAGCTGTCCAGACCGCGGTTTATAACCGCTTTCAGGTTGATCGCTGTCTGAGGTACGCTTTCGAATATGCCGGTAAGCATGGAAAAAAAGCCCGCGGTAAAGGTGAGCATAATACACTGGCACTGGTGGGAAAAACCAATGTGCTGACGTACATATACGATCTCTGGGAACGCGCGTTCCATGAGATGGGTGAGAATGAGTATCCCGATATCAGTCGCGATTATTATCATGTCGATGCGACCTGTATGTGGATGGTAAAGAGTCCCGAATGGTTCGACGTGCTGGTTACAGGTAATATGTTCGGCGATATTATCACCGATTTAGGCGCGATCACTCAGGGCGGTATGGGCCTGGCGGCCGGCGGCAATATCAATCCTGAAGGCGTAAGCATGTTCGAGCCTATCGGCGGTTCAGCACCGAAATATACCGGCCAGGGTGTTATCAATCCTCTTGCGGCTGTCTGTGCAGCGGCGATGATGCTGGAAACTCTTGGCGAGGTAAAGGCCGCCGAGGCGATTGAGGATGCCGTAAAATTCGTAACCGCCAACAAGCTCAAGAGCATGTCCGCCGGGAAAATGGGCTTCAGCACCAGCGAAGTCGGCGACCTCGTTGCTCAACATGTTGCGGACCAGTAAGAAGTAGAGAGTAGAAAGTTGTGCCTGCTAATCTAACGCCAGAATATAAAAAGGCCGAGGAGTTGTTTCGTCAGGCCACAAGCGCCGCCGAAAAGGTTACGGCACTTGAATTGATGTTACAGACGATCCCCAAGCATAAGGGGACCGATCACATGCAGGCCGACATCAAGCGACGGATAGCTAAACTCCGCGCCGAACCAACCGGCAAAGGCAGCGCCCGAAAAAAGGATATATTTCATATCCCGAAAGGCACCGCCGGTGGTCAGGCGGCACTGCTCGGCACACCTAACAGCGGCAAAAGCTCAATTGTCGCTCACCTTACCAACGCCCACGTTCATGTAGCCGAATATCCGTTCAGCACAACAGTTCCGGTTCCGGGGATTATGCATTACGAAGACGTCCCGATTCAACTGGTTGATATGCCACCTGTTACTGCCGGGCATATACTGCCCGGCCAGGTCGGCGCCTATCGGCAGTGTGATCTTATACTGGTCGTGCTGGACTTGTCGGCTACGGACGTGATGGAGCAGTGGCGGACTTGTCTCGATTTTCTTCAGCAGAGAACCTTGATTAGGCCTGACGATGTAGATGAAGATGACAAATTATATAAACACCTTATCCGACACTGCCTGACTGTTTGTACAAAAAACGACCTGGCCCAGCCGGGGGATTTCGAGGTTATGCGGAAAATGTGCGAGAGCCGAATGCCTATCATTAGCGTATCAGTCAACAAGCCCAACAGCCTCGCATGTTTAACGCAGCGGATATTCGAAGAAATACGTATCGTACGTGCCTATGCCAAGCAGCCCGGCAAAAAACCGGATATGAATGAGCCGTTCACGCTTTCGATCGGCTCAACCGTATTCGACCTGGCGCATAAAATACATCGGGAGCTGGCGGACAAGTTCCGTTTTGCCCGTATCTGGGGCCACAACAAGCATCCTGGTCAACAGGTGCCTCACGATTATCAATTGCAGGATAAAGACATTATTGAACTGCATTTCTCATAGCAGTTAAGTAGGGTGGGGTCTTACCCCACGCGGTTTTCTTAAATCTTAAATTCTTCCCCACCCTCTACCCTCTACTCTTCACTCTTCACTTTCCGCTCTCCGCCGTAACTAATTGCGTCAGTGGGGCAGGCCTCGATACAATTACCACACGACCAGCAGTCGGGTAAGAAAAGTTTTCTTTTACCCTGATAAATGCCTTTCATTGCTTCTGTCGGACAGGACTCGACACACTTATCGCACTTAATACACTTATCCTGATCAATTTTTATCTTGTTTATTGCCAGGCTCTCCAATATCCAGGCCCATAATCCGAATGGACATACGAACTGACAGAAAGGCCGAAACACGAAAAAACTCATAATCACAAGAACCGGTAAACTGTACAACGCCACCTTCGCCAGGTCTTCAAAATGATATATTTTGAAGTAATTTACATGATGATACACAACGAAATTCTTTACATTCACACCGATATTAAACAATAATACGAAAAAAACGAAAAACAATGCCAATCTGACTCCCAGCGAAAGCCAGAATGGTATTTGAAATTTGTACTTCTTCCTGAATAGTGGAATATTGAACAGTGTCTCCTGCAGTGCTCCAAGTTGGCAGCCCCAGCTACATATCAGTTTGGCGCCCCATAATGAAAACAGACTGAATAAAATGAAGCTGATTGCTAAAGTTACCGGTTTCCCCTGCATACCGGCAAAATACTTGAAGAGTTTCACAATGGATTCCATCGGAGACGGAGTGGCTCCGAGCCATATTCCGAAGATCGCTACTACTAATACCATTATTATTTTACGCGCTACTCGAATCTTTTTGCGTTGCAGAATCAGTAATACCACAACACTGGATAATACAGCCCATAAAATGTATTTTATGATAAAGGCAAACGGATTACAGCTTTCCAGAGCATGTTCAAGGGCCTTTATGATTTTTGCCTGCTCGATGTCCAGCTTCTTTATGGGCTTTTTCATAGGGATTTCCCGGCCCATAGGGACCTCGTGACTCAATTTGTGGCGCAGCTCGCCCGGAGGTATTCCGTTTTTTTGGGCCAGTTCCTTCAGTGAAAATTCGTCCGAAAAAACCGGCTCTTTATCGCCTTTTTCTGTTAGAGAGCCCCATTGGATAAACAGGACGCTTGCTGTTGTTATCACGAAAAGTAATACCGCGATAGTGACATTCATTTTGTTCATTTTGTGTTTCCTTTTTAAATCATTGTAATCGTTCACGGGCTTTTTTCCTCAAGTAGGGCGGGCCGTGCCCGCCATTTAAATTCCCAGTTCCTGTTTGACCTCGGCGAATTTTTCGAGGGCAAAGTCCAAATCCTCCATGGTATGAGCGGCGGATATTTGAGTGCGAATCCGTGCCGCACCAATTGGAACCACAGGGTAGGAAAAACCAATAACGTAAAGTCCTTTTTGCAGTAGTTGCTCCGCCATCTTCTGGGCCAGTACCGCATCGCCCAACATAATAGGTACGATCGGATGTTCGCCGGGTACGACCTTCAGGCCAAGCTCTCCGATCCGCTCTCTGAAATAACTTGTGTTGGCGCGTAGTTTGTCGAGCAGTTCTGTGGAGGCCGAGAGAATCTCAAGCACTTTCAGCGATGCCGCTGCGATACTCGGAGCCAGTGTATTGGAAAAAAGATACGGCCGCGAGCGCTGTCGCAACATCTCGATAATTTCTCTTTTGCCGCTGGTATAACCGCCACTGGCGCCGCCGAGTGCCTTGCCCAGAGTGCCGGTGATGATGTCGATACGGCCCATTGTGCCGCAGTGTTCATGGCTGCCCCGGCCGCGTCGGCCCAGTACACCGACCGCATGTGAATCATCGACCATTACCAGAGCGTCATATTTATCCGCTAAATCGCATATATCATTAAGTTTGGCGATTGTGCCGTCCATAGAGAACACGCCATCGGTAGCGATAAGGC
>DAOWIP010000388.1 GCA_030640865.1 Sedimentisphaerales bacterium
AGCCAGTAAAATGCCCCTGTCATCGACAATTTTCAGCGGCGTAGCCAACGGTTCCTCTGAAAGCGACCGTACACCACCCGGTATCAGCAGCCGTCGGCTGATTATATCGACAATCTGACGAGCTTCCTCCAGCGGCACCAGGTTGGCGTTTATTGCTGCCAATTGATTAAACCGCAGCGAACTGTCAGCAGGGGCCTTGTCAGCCAGGGTATTTCTGTTCGCTATCAGAACATCCGCCAGATATTCCCGCTTATCACTCCAGTACCAGTCCATAAACTTCTCGGCGATCCGTTCCCGAATCTGCTCAGCTTCGCCCCGGTACGGCGGGTACACCTCGGCCAATACTCCCAACGCTCGATACCATAACGCCTGAACCTCGATCGGGTAGCCGCCACGAGGCGTGGCACAAGGATGACTGGTATTCATCCAGCTAAAACCGGCGGGACTGTAAAGCAGGCCGCTTTTATGATCCAGTCCGGGTTTATCATTATCAGAAGAGTCAGGCACTTTGCAATCTTTGTTCTTACATAAATTGCCGTCACGGAAGTGCTCGTAGATGTCCACCAGTACCTCCCGCAAACTACGCTCCTGTCCAATTGCACCTGTGCCACTCAAACCAGCGTGTGTCCCAACGCCGCGATCCCAAAAAGACGTGTCTCCGGTCTGGGCGGCATAATTGTGGGCCGCCGTGAACAGACGCAATGAGGCCTCTACGCCGGTTCTCTCCGTCGAAGTGCCGTCTAACCAGTCCAGCAGCAGCCCTTCCGAAGCCGTGGAAGCTGACAGAAATATCACATCCTTCGCCGCGTCTTCTCTGCCCGCTGCCAGCAGCCCGCCCACGCAATGAAGCATCCCTCTTACCTGTAATGAAATCCACGGATACCCGCCCCAGAGTAACCAGCGATTATCGAACCGGACCAGAAACTGATCCATCGCGCAAACAAGCATTTTTACAAACGAATCTTTCTGTGCCGCTTCCGCCGGTACACGCCTGAGCAGTTCTTTGACACGATGGTTCTCGGCCACCATTGCCGCGTTGCTCGACCGAACCAATTGTGCGGTCTCTTCTGCCTTAGCTTCTACTTCCGCTTCTACTCCTGTTTCTGTTTCTACTTTCACCTTCTTTTTTTCAGTTAGCTTCGCGGTGATTGTCAGTACTGCGCTGTCCCGTTTGTGCAACTCAAAATTAAACACTCCCGGCGCAAAAGCGTCCCCCCTGGCCTCGATCTGCCGCTCGGCATCTTCGGGAAAATACAGGTCATATACCCAGTGCGGCTGCTCGATGTACTCACCGTTCTTCGCTGTGATCTCTACGGAAATCCCTTTTTGCGGCGTAAATACCACTCCGTCGGACGAAGTTGTCGCCCGGCAGGATTGTGCCATCCGATTCTGTAAATTTTTATCCTGCGCAACTTTCACCCGGTCGTGAAGATTACGGAATTCCAGACAGCACTTACTGGTCAATGTAACCGTTGTATTGGCCTCGCGAAGTTTGTAACGCACAAAAACCGTATTATGGCCATGAGGCATTATCAGAGAACGCTCAAGCACGATATAATATTCGCCGTCGTCATAGACAAATTCCCACACCGGTTGCGGAAACCGTGTGAAGGTATTCAGGAAACTCTCGTCCAGATCAAAAAACTTTTGTCCTGCCTGGATGGTCTCTTTGAGCATCTTGACCAGCGACACTCGATTCGCCGGACGTTCCGCATCCGGCGTTACCGCCAACAGAGCATCATACTTACTGTTGACAATCCCCGGCCGGGCCGGGCATTGGCACAAACCGCCTCTGCCGTTAGTCAACAGTACTGTCGGGTAGTTGTCTCGCAATTGATCTTTTTTGAGCTTGATCGGATATATCTTGCGCAGGCGCGGCTCTTTGTGTCCCGATGGGACCGACAAAACAGGGTATTCGTCATCCTGCCATTGACGAATAATCTTCTTGTTGCGTTCGATTTTCCAGTTAAACGTCAACAGCGAACTTTGATTCTCCGCCTGGGGTGGAAAACAACTCAAATAACCCACTCCGTCAGGACCAAGGATGGATTCCATCCGCAGCGTCCCTTCGGTAGTCTTGAGATAAGCCGTACAGGGCACAAAAGTATGCGCTATCAGCCATTTGTCCCCTGAGATAATAAATTCCTTGCTGCTCTCGCGAAACGTCCAGACAGCCGAGTAATGGTCAATCACGTCATCATCAACCTCGGAAAGCATGTCAGCAATATTGTGATGAATTAAATATTCCAGACTAACGGTATTCACCAGAACGATGAACTTTCGGTAATCGTTCACCTCTCGCAGAAGCTCCTCCTGATCGATCCGTCCGACCTCATACGGCTTGAAACGGCTCAGCAGAATCTTATAGATCAGAGCGATTTTCTCATATTCGAACCGGCAGATGGCCGGCACGGACGGCTCAAACGGCTGCCCCACTTTCTCCAGCCGATACAACAGACATTGCCCCGGCTGTAACTCGACCTGATTAACTTTCTCCAGAGGCCGCTTCTCGATATTATCGTTGAGCAGGTTATGCAGTACAGAGTCGCTACCAAGGTGGCCCGCCAGGCGGTTTTGTGAAATATCCCACGAAACCATCTCCTTGCCTTCCGCGTTCAGATTGATCAGGCAGAATATGATGTTGCTCTTAACTTCGTCGGCTCGCATGAAACCCAACACCTGCTCATTGCCGGTTTCAACAAACTCCAGGTTGTCCGTCGCCCAAAAAGCAGGGTTATCCGCAAGAACCTTGTTAATTTGACTGATTTCACCAACCAGATTCTCCTCGGCCCCCCAGCTCAGGCCGGAATTGCGGTGTACATCAATTCTTTCTGTGGCCAACCATTCCACACCATTGGCAAAACCCCACGCCCCGGAAAATGAGGTAAAGGCGCACAAGTAAAGCCGCGACAGAGTATAAACCTTACCCTTTTTGGCCAGTCTGTCGTTGTCATGGGTCTCGGCGTAGTGAACCAGTACTCCCTTGCCCGCTGAGACACCCTGAGCATAACTTAGATAATCCTTTATCTGATCCTGGGAATAATTCTGGAACAACTCCGAATAGGCCCAGTTGGTCTGTCCATCGGTAAGTAATTTCTCCGTCGTCTCCCAGGGGCCGCCCAATCCCTCCAGCAGAAACAGGGTATTGGGAAACTCTTCCCGTACCCTGGCGATAATATATTGCCAGACTTCCAGCGGTACCATATAGCCCGCGTCTAACCGATACCCGTCGATTCCACGCCGGCACCAGACGAGGAATACATTCGCCATATATTCCCACAGGTCCTTATGGCTGTAGTCCAGTTCCACCAGGTCGCCCCAGGTTACCCCCCATGCGCCCGGCGAGATAATCTGCCTGTCATGGCCGACCTTTATCCAGTCGCGATGCCTGAACAGAATACTGCTGGCCCAGCCGGTATGATTAATCACCATATCCAGAAACACCTTCGCTCCCAGACCGTGGATTGTGGAGGTCAGATCGACAAACTGATCTTCAATGGTCTTGAACTGGCTGAACGTCCCATAAGTATGATCGATCCCAAAGCAATCTGTCGTCGCGTAGGGACTGCCGTACATGCCCATACGGCCGTAACCGGTCGGGACCGGATTTATCGGCAGCAGATGGATTATTTTCATCCCCAGTTCTTCGATAATAAAGGGCAATGCCTCCATAAACTGCGCGAAATTACCGCCCGGCGGCATTACGTATGCTCCCCGCTGTTCTAATTCCTGAATTTCCGCCTCTAACTGTTCGTTCCGCAGACTACTGAGGTTTTTATCCTGGCCAAACTGACGAATAAAGGCGCAATAAATAGAATTGTTACGTGCGTATTCCAAAGGAGTTACGGAAATACCCACATTCTCGCCGTCGGCCCATTTGACCCAGGGCTGACGACGACGGACAGATTCAACCCGTATCTTAAACTCAAAATACCCCACCTCGCTAAGCAGAACATCGACAAAATATTCGTCCCGGGCATGGTTATGTTGGGTTGGAATGTCGTAAAAATCAGTCGAGTAACTCTGTCCCTTTTCCACATGATCGATGATCTGTCGCCTGATACTATGGGACTGGTTCAGGTTCGTCCGAATAACCACGCGGAATGGGGCGCCCCCGTGGCGATGACGCTGTCGAACCTGCACGCGAATACGTAACACCGAGTATTGCAATAAGTTACGACAAGAATCCGGCTCGCACCGGATCGAAATAATGTTATCGGCGGCAACAGACATAATCCCTCATCTTACGGTTAAGTCCCGTAGGGACAAATTACGGCTAAGTCCCGTAGGGACAAATGATAATAGCCCAGCGATTTATCGCTGGGAAACCTGATCTCCTGTGCATTTTAGTCCCGTAGGGACGATTGAAAACAGGTATATCTCAATATGGTGCATATAACCATTAACTTAGTCCCGCAGTATATGCAAAAAAAGCTACATAACCTCACCCATATTACCGACAATTGGCAATGTGGGAAAAAGATTTCCCAATACATAATGTAAAATCCAGGAATACGTTGCCGCAAAACAACATTGCTATAACTGCTTATATTATAGCAAATTATACAAACAATCCTTTCCGGGCGTTGTTTTTCGGCAACAAACCAGCCCCGTTTGGAAGCCAGCTATGATATTTCTAATCGGGAAAAAACCCATAACGCCTTTATAAAAAAGGTTTTACCACAAAATTTAAAAAAAACGGCTGTCATTAGCTTTTGGCTTACAATTTGCACTTTCCATCAGTGGACCTGCGCAGAAGAGAGAGTATATAGTGAAATACTATGTAACGGCAATATAGGGCGAGAGAGAAAAAGTGTCTGACTCGAAAAAAAATCTTTTTTTCGCTCAAATTGTCTAAAAAAAGTGTTGACAGACCTATAATTTGTGGTATCATGAGGTAGAAGTGTCTATTCAATCGCACACAACGCTTTTAGTACATAGAAATCGTGTTCTTCGTTGAGGAGAACGGGCAAACGAGGATGTGGGCGTCGAATTAAGAAGTGAGAAAGGAGAGTTGCACCGACAAGTATAGCAGTATCTGTTTTTTTGTCAGCGTTTATATTTGCCTATGCCCTGTTGCTTTTTGGGTTTGAGGCGAACTTGTTCAACATAGCAGGCGGATATAAATGCTAAAATTGTAAGGTTGAACTATCTGTTCAATTGGAGAATGTGATGAAAAATGTTATTATTATGTTAGCGGTCATAGCGATGGCCGCACCCTTGTATGCTGCTGACCCGTGCGATGTCGAGTTTTCAGGCGTCGGAACAGGTGGAAGCCTGGTTATCAGCTACACCTGCAACGACCCGTGTACGCCTCGCGGCATTGGTCTGAAGTGCGAGGTTCTCAATGGCGATACAGTCGATGTTGATTCGGGCGCTGTGGTTGTTGACCCTTGTTTCAACACCTTTATTGACTATGCCTTTATGGATCCCTGCAACTTCACTATAGGTGCTGGGCATCCGATGGCCGACCCTTGTTTTGCCGGAGTACTCGACCCCTGCACAGGCGTTTATGAGTTCTCGATCTGCATGGGTGTCCTGGACCAGACCGGTAATAAGAACGCCGGCCCGGCTGCGTCAAGTCCGCTGGTTAGCATTCCGCTGGCCAGTACAGTTGGTTCGGTAACAATCCGAATCAGCGAAGACATCCTACGCGGCGGAGTTGTCGGCAGTGCGCTGTCAACCAACCTGCCTATCGATGTCGTTGTTTCGTTCGATTGCTACGTTATCGGCCAGCCTCGTTACTATGACGAGCTCATGAACCCGGGCTCAGCTATCACGCAGGCGAACTACGATGCGTGGGTAGCTGTCGGCAAACCTGACTGCTGGTGCTGTCCCCATCATGGATATGGAGATGTCAACGGTGACGGTTGGATCAACGCCAGTGATATGGTGCCGGTTAATAACAACTTAGGCACAGGCCCTGTGTTACCGGCTAATCTGATTCATGCTGATGTCAACCATGATGGCTGGATCAACGCCAGTGATATGGTGCCGGTTAATAACAGGCTGGGGACGCAACTGCCCAGTGATTGTCTGGGCGTCTGCCCGTAATGAAATTTCATGTAATCTGTGCAGTACGAAAAAGTAAATAAAAACTTATACTACCAAGAAGGAAAACTCCTGTTTCTTACAGGGGAGGAAAATTTCCAAAAGGTAGTAGCAGGAAAATGAAGGAGAATGTTGTTATGAAAAAGTTGTTAGCTTTGTTTTTAGTTTTGGGAATGGCCAGTCTCGCTCAGGCTGCACCAGCAATGTCATTTGATCTCGTTCCGACTGATGGGCAAACGGGTCACGGCTTTGATCCCGCTGATCCGCTGCAGCCCTCGGAATGGGTCGAGATCGACGTTGTTTACAACGGGGCAAATAATCTCTTTAGCTCTGGTATGCTGTACTTGACGATCACTGGTCCCGGTGAATGGTGCGGTGACGATAGTTCCATGTATGATCCGTCTGGAGTACCCATTGAGCAGGCATGGACTGTGATTGATAGATTTACCCCTGAATATATGTGGGGGGGGGTGATGCCTTTGCCTGGATTTAATTCAATGACCAAGGTGGACAGCAGGAATATTGAAATCGGCGGTAATACTAATGCTAACACGTTTGCTGCTGTTTTACCCGGCGAGATCATCTTTGATCATCTGAACATCCACTGTACCGGTCTCGAGGATGTTGTTGTGACCTTGAGACCCGCTACATCGACAGCCAATCCGATCGGCACCCCCACATATTGGGATGGTGACATGATGGTTGAGGATCTTGAGGCTCTTGGTAGCTCGATCACGATTTACCAGGTTCCTGAGCCGATGACCATGTCATTACTGGCTCTTGGTGGTCTGGGTCTTCTGCGTCGTCGTCGCGCCTAATTCGGACAACGACAGGAATTGTACCATAATTGATTGGTATGAAACCAAAAACTAAGCGGAGCGGGTTTTTCAACTCGCTTCGCTTTTTTATTATCCGCCGCCGATTGACACCGATTATAGAATGTGTTCTAATGAACCGGCAGATAGAATAAACAGGATTAGTAAGATGAAGCGACCTCGCATATATGCCGATACCTCCGTTTTTGGTGGCTGCTTTGATGATGAATTTGCCACCGAAAGCAAATTGTTTTTTGAGGACATAAAGTTCGGCAAGTTCATACTTGTAATTTCAACTACGACGCATCGTACACTACGAAAAAATAAATGGATACCAAGCAATTAACCTGATAAACGGGTACAAAGAAATTCGTATCTATTCACCAAAAGAGGTGGTCAATAATGACGACAGATAAAAAATTCGATTGCGTAAAAATGAAGTGGGATATTCAGCAGGAAATTGCCAAAGAGTCTTCAGGCATATCAGATGAACAGTCGCATAGAATACAAATGCAAAAAGTCATGCAAAATCCAATTTTAGGCCCCTTTTACAAAAAACTACATCGCGCCGGCGAAACCGTGAAAAAATGAAAACCAACTACTCGGTAGAATAAAAAATAATATGAACATAAGTTCTTATTTTTCATTCCGGGAAATTGATGTAAGTCCTTATTTTGTGTAAAAAACCAAATTTCAACTTTTGTCAATTAATGCCCGAATATAGCTCAAAAACCTTTTGTTTGATTAAAAAATCAGGCCCAGCGAAAAAACAGCCATAAAAAATTAACGGTTTTCAACAGTTTCGGCCATAATCCGGCAAAATATCAACCGTTTTCGAGCATAATCAAAATACGCAAAAAAATGTTAAAATAGGCAAAGGCAGAATCCGGGAAGTTGGCGAAAGTGAGCCGCATATTTCGCGGATTTCGCAAAAATGAATCGTCACAAAAAACCGGACCTGACTGAATTGATACTCAATAAACTGCCGACAAGAACCCTCATTTTCTCCGCGGGATAAGTTTATAGGAAGCAAAATTTTTGACGCTGATTGCGCTGAAAATGAGATATTAGACATCTGCGTAATCAGCGAAATCCGCGAAATCCGCGTCAAAGAATAATGGTTTTATTTGGGGCTTGACTCGCTTTTGAGGTTCCGATTTTCCTCGGTTAGTTTCGCCGCCTTGGCCTCGGCGTCTTTCTGTTTTTTATTGGCCTCGGTTAGCCTCTTATCGGCCTCGGCCAGTTCTTTCTTTAGTGCCACGACCTTGCTCTCGTATGCCTTAACCTTCTTCTCATATGCCTTAATTTTCTTTCCGGCTTCAGTAATTTTGCCCATTACGCTTTTAAGAGCCTTCTCCATCCTGGCACGATCTTTTTTACGGGCTTCCTGAGTGGCAGCCAGTTCTTTACGAATCTTCGCTGATTCAGCTTTGGCTTGTTTCAACTGTTCCTTTACTTTTTCGGTCTCATCGAGTACACTCGCCACAACCTCCTTCATTATTTCTTCCATTTTGCTCATCTCTGCCTTTTTGTGGGCGACTTTTTGGGTTAATGTTTCATTGTCCGCCTGACAGAGTTTCAGCCTTTTTTCAGCCACGCAGCCGGTGAACAACAAAACACCAATACCAACCAATAATAATTTTGCGTACCTCATTTTTTACTCTCCTAAAAAAAGCCTTTAACTATAGAACCTTCGGTCAATCTAATAATGGAATTCGCCTATGTCAATAATATTCTGGATACTATCTCCCAACAACTGATTTTCACAAAACTCCCCCGCAGGTAGTTACGGCATAGTCGGGCATTTTTTTGTCTAAATCAATTGTGCCAGCCGCCTGTCCAAAGCCAGTCATCGGTTAGAAGGACAAAATCCTTAAGGTCGATAAAACCATCCTCATACAGGTCGCTACGAAGATTATCGCTCTCGCTCAGCCACTCATCAGCTAAAACCATCAGGTCCCGCCAATCCACAATACCATCGGTATCGAAATCCGAAAGTTTCGTGATTACTTCATCTGACCCAATATCAACCGAGTCGCCGAATATTCTTTCTTCATAGTCCATATCCCAAACCAACGCCGCCGGTACTGAATTAGCATCCCCGGCGTCAACACAAGGCGAATCCGGCAAAAGATGATAATTGCCGGGGATATAAATGTCATCGTTCGGATCGGATGGGGTACCTGCATCGTCCCAATAACCACTATCGACAAAATCAGGGTCGATGCTGATATTGCCGTTTATTCCGGTCCAATCCGCTCCCCCGAAATAATCATTAGGCTCGTTATTATAAACGTTGTTATGAACAAATGTTATTATAGAGCTATTCGGATCTCCCAGAAAGGAGATTCCACCCCCCTGGACATTATAAGCTATCAAATTATTGGCAAAGATATGCTCGCTCAAGTTGGAAGTGCCGATGCCCGCTCTATACGGAGCTTTATTGCCGACAATCGAGTTGTTCACCAGTGTGCATACGGAGTCTAAGCAGCCGATTCCCCCGTCCGCTAATCCCGATTCATTGCCGATGATTAAATTTCCTAATAAATAATTTGACGGATATTCCCGTTTATCGAAAACACATACCCCTCCGCCGTTCGAGACCGTGTAATTTTGTGAGATGACATTGTTCACAATCAGCACCGAAGAACTCGTATCACAATATACGCCGCCGCCCCCACGGCCGGATACGTTGTTTGAAATAATATTGTCCTCCAACACCGCCATTTCCACTGTAGCATGGTAATAGAGGCCGCCCCCTTTAACGCCGGAATAGTTGTCGAGAATTATG
>DAOWIP010000496.1 GCA_030640865.1 Sedimentisphaerales bacterium
ATACCACTGGCTGTGGTTGTTGTTGTGTCTGTGTGGGCGTTGATATGAACGGTGATATCACTGCCGGCTTCAGCAGTACCGGAAAGCGTCGGGGTATCGACGTTAGTAATATTGTCGTCGCTGCTCGATCCGGAATCGTCCGTTGTGGCCAGGTCGGGCAGGGTCGGCTGTTCGATTGAGGTGTCAATTGTAATCAGCAGATCGATACTCCAGTCGGTGGTATTGTTATCCGTATCGATGGTAAGAAAATCAACAGTATTACCCCCTTCGTTCAACACCCCACCGGGAAAGGTATATGTCCATTGTCCTGCCGCGGCGTCTTCGTCGGTTCCGTCGTTATCGACAAACTCAGCGATATTACCGCCGTTTGTGCGTACCTTAATCGTCGCCCCGTTCGGACAGGTTCCGCTGATTGTCGGTGTGTTGTCGCTGGTGATATTGTCGTTGTTGGCCGAACCGGTATCGGAAACCGCTTCGAGGTCGGGCGGCGCCTCGGCACCGGTATCAAAGTTGATGGTAACACTCAGATCATTCGAGTCAATAGATGTATTTCCGGCCGGATCGACGGCCACTATGTGAATAAGGTTGACGCCCTCCTCCAGCGGCGATGCGCTGGTGAAAGTATAGCTCCACGAACCGTTTGCCGCTGCTGTTGCCGTTCCCGCCTCGGTATCGGGTGCGCCGGGCGTGTCAAGCCATATATGTACCGTACTCAATCCCTCGACTGTTCCCGCGCCGCCCTGGATTGTCGGTCGGGTTTCCGACGTAACGTCGTCCGCGTTACTTGTTCCCGTGTCGGAAGCGGCAGTCAGGTCAGGCTGGGCGGGATTGGCAATGGCGGTATCAAGTGTAACAGTCAGGTTAGCCGAGTCCGTAGAGGTATTTCCCGCCGGGTCAATGTAATAAAAATCAACCGCGTTAGCACCCTCGGCTAAATCGCCCGCCTGAAGCGTTACAGACCATGAACCGTCGGCGTTGGCGGTCGAGCTGCGTTTATCCACTGCGCCAACCCGAAGCCAGACAGTAGAGTCGGCCTCGACACTGTTGGCCAATCCGGTAAAAGTGGCGGTAGTATCGTTTGTAAGATCGTCTGTACCGCTGGAGCCGGTATCACTGGCCGTGTCAAGGTCGGGTGCGGCTGCGGGGACGTTGGCTGTGGTGTCCAGCGTTACTGTCAGGTCGGCAGAGTCGGCAGAGGTGTTACCCGCCGGGTCAATGTAAATTATATCTACACTATTATCGCCTTCGGCCAAATCACCCGCCAGAAGGGTAACACTGTATGAGCCGTCGCCGGCGGCGGTAGTCGAACGTGTATTGACACCACCAATGCGTAGCCAGACGGTCGAGTCGTCCTCGACGGCTCCGGCGATTCCGCTAAAAGTCGCAGTGGTATCGTTGGTAACATTATCGCTGTTGCTCGAGCCGCTGTCGCTGCCGGCGTCAAGATCGGGCGCCGCCGCCGGGGCGTTGGCAGTAGTGTCCAGCGTTACTGTCAGATCAGCAGAGTTGGCAGAGGTGTTGCCCGCCGGGTCGATGTAATATATATCGACTGCGTTGGCCCCTTCTGCCAGATCGCCTGCCTGTAACGTTACGGAATAAGAACCGTTGGCATTGGCTGTTGTGCTGCGTATATCAACAGTAGCAACCCGCAACCAAACAGTAGAATTATCCGCCACGGTTCCGGCGACTCCACTGAAAGTTGCGGTGGCGTCGTTGGTGATATTATCACTGTTGCTCGAACCGGTGTCGCTGCCGGCGTCAAGATCAGGCGCCGCGACAGGGGCGCCGGCGGCAGTGTCCAGCGTTACTGCCAGGTCGGCAGAGTCGGCAGATGTATTTCCCGCCGGGTCAATGTAATATATATCGACCGCATTGGCGCCTTCGGCTAAATCACCCGCCAGAAGGGTAACACTGTAGGAGCCGTTACCGGCAGCGGTAGTTGAACGTGTATTGACGCCACCAACGCGTAGCCACACAGTCGAGTTGGCCTCGACGGTTGCTGCGATTCCACTGAAAGTTGCCGTGGTGTCGTTGGTGATATTATCACTGTTGCTTGAGCCGCTGTCGCTGCCGGCATCAAGATCGGGCGCCGCCGCCGGGGCGTTGGCAGTAGTGTCCAGCGTTACTGTCAGATCAGCAGAGTTGGCAGAGGTGTTGCCCGCCGGGTCGATGTAATATATATCGACTGCGTTGGC
>DAOWIP010000134.1 GCA_030640865.1 Sedimentisphaerales bacterium
AGTCCTTTTGATTAATCAAAAGGACTATGAGCCTTATATAACCTATGACTGAAGCAGCAAAACATCCAGAATCAAGAATCGGGTATCGAGCATCAATATACGCTACCTACAGCACGCAATACGATATTAGGACGCCGTCTCACGGAGATTTTTTTGGAATTCTTTTGACGCCGAACGAACAGTTAATTTTGATATGCATATAACTATATTAGTGAGTAGTGAATGAAAAATGGAGAATGAAGAATTGAGAATTGAAAATTATTCATGGATTCCTGCCTGTGCAGGAATGACAAAGGTCTTTTTCGCCGCAGGTATCAACTATAAAGTTTTGACAATTGCGATATTATAAAATTGGAGCATTATTATGAAAATGTTATCTCTTCTGTTACAAAAGCAAATTTCAGTTGCTGCTGTTATTGTTGTTACTGTTGTCGGCCTATTTATCGCTACCGAACCGGTACTGTCTCAGACAAACAGGGATGTTCTATGCGCTGGTGTTGTGAGAATCGACATAACACCGGAAAAACCCGTCCATATGTCCGGTTATAGCAGGCCTGAAGGATTATCTCAGGGTGTGCACGACCCTTTATCGGCCCGGGTGGTCGCGTGGGAGAACAAAGGGAAACGACTGGTATTGATTTCCACCGATATATTAGGCTTCTACAATGGAACCGCAGATTACCTGCGAAAACATATTCTCGATGAATTTAAGCTCAAACCGTCCGAACTTTTTCTCAGCGCTGTTCATACCCACAGCGGGCCTGAACTCGCCATAGATAAGACAAAAAGCCACGCGAATAATCTCGAATATACCAAAGGCCTGAAGGACAAGCTGATCAAGGCAATTCGCGAAGCGTTCCGCACAATGGGACCAGTACATATCGGGGTCGGTGCCGGGTGCTCCCCGGTAGGTATAAACCGACGTGAGATGAGAATCGACGGCACCGGCTGGCCCAAGGCCAGTAAATTTATAAAATGTGGACGCAATCCTTACGGGCCCACCGACAAAGAAGTGCTGGTAATGAAAGTGGCCAAACCCGACGGAACCACGCTTGCTGTTCTGTTTGATTACGCCTGCCATAGCACCGCTCTGGGGAATAAAAGTTATATATTCAGTGGTGATCTTTTGGGGTTGGCTGAACAGTTTGTCGAAAGGATTCTCGGTCCGGACGTAACAGCCCCGGCATTTGCGGGCGCCTCCGGCGATATCAATCCCTGGGTCTGTACCCTGCCTGAATTCAATACGGAACCCGGCTGGATTCCGGAACCTGTTCTGTTGGCGACCATGCTGGGCGAGGAAGTTGTAACTATTTTCCGAGATATCAAAACACTTACCCCAGGCGGAGAAATCAGCACCGCTTTTATTACTATGGAACTGCCGAAAAAAAAGAGCGAGATCAGGGGCTATAAAATACCAGAGTCAAAAGGCAATACTGTGTCGTTAAATGTAATCGCAGGGCGGGTGGGAGATGTTGCCTTCATAGGCTTCGGCTGTGAAGTGTGTACCGAAATCGGTATGGCCATCAAAGCGGCCTCTCCATATAAACATACCTTCGTAATAACCCACTGCAACGGCGCCGCGAGCTATCTTCCGACGAAAGATATGCACAAAGAAGGAGGGTACGAAGTCATAAGCAGTCCTTTCGCACCCCAGGCAGCCGATATGGTGGTGAAACAGTCCCTTAAAATGCTATACGTATTATAAAGTTTTGTCCCGTAGGGCGGGCCATGCCCACCATTTATATCAACCTCAGTCTTGTTGCAGGATGTGTAGGATGGGCTTCAGCCCATGCGGTTCTTTTGCATGATTTTTAATTCAGGGAGATTTGTAATGTTTGCTAAAGTATGTAGTTTCAGAACAGTTCTGTCAGTGTCGTTCATTTTTATTATTATCTTTTCCGCGGTTTCAGCCTGGGCTAATTCGGGAAAGCCACTCTACCTGGACCCGAGTTTATAAACGAACTACAAAAGATCACACGCGAAAAAACCCGCCTGAAAATACCACTGTTCATTATGGAGGAGGGTACACACGGTTTAATGTACGCCGGAGGCACAATTTTCCCGGAAGGGCTGGGGCTGGGTAGTACCTGGAACATGGATTTGATAGAAGAAGTCTATTCGATTGCCGCCCGTGAAGCCAGAGCTATCGGCGCTCATCAGTTATATACACTGGTTATCGAGCCGAACAGAGACCCGCGAATGGGAAGGAACCAGGAGGGCTATAGCGAAGACCCGTTTCTCTGCTCCCGTATAGCTGAGGCCATCGTTGCCGGGGCGCAGGGCGATGACGTGTCTGCTGCCGATAAGGTTGTGGCCGGCCTCTGTCATTACCCCGGCCAAAGTCAACCGGTCAGCGGAATGGAACGGGGAGCGATGGAAATATCCGAAAGGTGTCTCAGAGAGGTCTTTCTGCCTCCCTGGGTAGCTGGTATCAAGAAGGCCGGCGCCCTGGGCGTTATGGCCACCTACCCGGCTATCGACGGCATACCCGCTCATGGTTCGCAGTATATACTCACGAAAATATTACGCGAAGAATTAGGGTTCGAAGGCCTGGTTTTGGGCGAAGGCGCTGGATTAACCACTTTGATGAACGAGCGAGTGGTCGCGACTACAAAAGAGTCCGGCGCATTAATTATTAAGGCCGGCGTTGATGTGGGCATATCGCTGGAAGATGATATATACGCGGTCAATGGTGGAAAACGTACAGGAAGGCATTGTCTCCATAAAAACAATCGACAGGGCGGTAGGCCGGATTTTGAGAATGAAATTTCTTCAGGGACTGTTCGAGAATCCGTATGTCGATCCGGACAGGGCAGTTAAAGTCTCGAATACCAGTGAACATCAAAAAACAGCGCTGCAGGCGGCCCGTGAAGGGATTGTCCTGTTGAAAAATGAGAAAAACCTTTTACCGCTGAACAAAAATATAAAGTCCATCGCCATCATCGGCCCCAATGCGGACAACGAAAGAAACCAACTTGGCGATTAGGTTTCCGACGTCATCCTGCAGGATATCGTAACGGTATTAGACGGTATCAGCGCTAAAGTATCTCCGAATACAAAAATAACGTATGTAAAGGGATGCAACGTCCTCAAGACCGACCTGAATGAGATTCCAAAGGCCCGGGAAGCGGCCCGAAATGCCGAT
>DAOWIP010000304.1 GCA_030640865.1 Sedimentisphaerales bacterium
CAGTGGGGCAGCGGAGTTATTCTGGTTTTCGGGGCGGCGATAACAATGATGACCGAGCGAAAAATACAGGAACCGGAATTACTGATTGTGCCGGATTAGAATGTCTGATTATCGTTGTCAGTCGTTTTCTTTTACTCTCTCGATTTGTGCGCCGACGGGGTTTAATTTTCGCTCGATGTGTTCATAGCCGCGGTCGATGTGATACACCCGAAGTACCTCGGTTTGTCCCCTGGCGACCATGCCTGCCAGGACCAGCGCGGCCGACGCCCGCAGATCAGACGCCATTACCGGTGCACCGATAAGTTCCCTCACACCCTGAACCACAACAGTAGGGCCTTCCTTACGTAACATCGCGCCCATACGATTCAACTCCGCGGTGTGCATGAATCTGTCGGGAAAGATTTTCTCCGTGATAATACTGTTACCGTCCGCGAGGCATAATAACGTCATCAGTTGGGCCTGAAGATCAGTTGGAAAGCCCGGATAGGGCTGGGTGGTAATGTCCACAGGGTTGAGCCGACGGGCGGAACTGACACGCACAGTGTCGTCCTTATCGATCCGCTCAATCTCGACCCCAATCAGGTTAAGCCTGTCAATCAGGGCCATAAGATGTTCTGTTCGGCATCCCTTTAATATCAGTTCGCCGTTGGTGATGGCGGCGGCAATCATAAAGGTGCCTGCCTCGATACGGTCAGGGATGATTTCATAGTCTGTTCCGTGCAGCTCATCCACACCCTCAACAATGATCCGGGGGGTTCCATGGCCGCTGACTTTCGCTCCCATACTATTGAGGAAATCGCCAAGGTCAATGACCTCCGGCTCACACGCGGTAGCTTCAATCACAGTACGACCCTGTGCCAGACACGCCGCGGTCATAACATTTGCGGTACCAAGAACCGTCGAGCCGAAAGGGCCACCCAGAAAAATATCTGTCCCCTGAAGCCGCTGGCTCTCGGTGATGATGTTACCACCGTCCAGATGTATTTTCGCGCCCAGGGCCTCCATACCCCGCAGGTGCAGATTGATCGGCCGGTCACCGATGGCACAGCCGCCGGGCATACTGACCTCAGCTTTGCCCCGGCGAGCCAACAGAGGGCCAAGTACGCAAATACTTGCCCGCATCCGCCGTACACTTTCATAATCAGCCAACGAGATGGATTCATCCTCGACCTTGATATGCAAAGCGTCTGACTCGTCCCGCCGTACTCGCGCGCCAAGACTTTCCAACAACGTAATCAGATGACGAGTGTCGGCCAAGTCAGGCACCGAACGGATAACGCATTCCTCGTTGGTTAGCAGACAGGCCGCCATAATCGGCAGAGCCGCGTTCTTGGCGCCGCTTATCTTGACCTCGCCTCGCAGTCTCGTTCCGCCTTGTATTACGAACATGTCCATTTCTTATGTTCCTTTATTTCTTTCGTGCTTTAACAATTCTTTTATGGCCGAGATGGTCCTTTACGACAGAGACGTCGTCAAGATAACCCGACTTCTCGAAGAGTTCCATTACCTGTTCGGCCTGATTGTAGGCAATCTCGACCATCAATAGCCCGTCGTCGGCCAAATATGGTTCAGCCTCCGCAACGATCCGGCGATAATAGTCAAGTCCGTCATTCCCGGCCAGTAAGGCTCCCTTCGGTTCGTAATCACGAACGACCGGCTCCAGCTTCTCATACTCCTGCGTTGAAACATAAGGCGGATTAGAGACAATCAAATCGAACACGCTCTTATCGGCCTTGCCTATCTCGGCGAACAGGTCGCTTTCAATCAGAGTAACGCGACCTTCCAGTTCGTGAGTCTCGATATTCTTTTGTGCGATCTGTAATGCGGTACGGCTGTTCTCGGTAGCGATTATCTCGGCCTCGACCGCGTTGGCGGCAATAGCAATTGCTATACAACCAGTGCCGGTACACAAATCCAACACATCGACCGTTGGCCGATTCGCCTGATCTCGAATAAAATCCAGCGACTCTGTTACCAGCACTTCCGTCTCCGGCCGTGGTATCAGTACGCCCGGTTCGACCATTAGTTCCAGGCTGTAAAAATGCGCCTTACCCGTCAGGTAAGCAACCGGTTCGTGCTTACCGCAACGGCGCACCAGTTCCTTATACGCAGCCAACTGTTCCGCGTCAGGGCAATGATCGAATTTGACATAAAGATCGATTCGCTTGCAATGCAGTACGTGCGCCAGTAATATTTCCGCGCACAGCCGCGGCTGATCCACCCGTGATTTATTCAGGTAATCAGCGGTCCATTCCAACAGCCGCTTGGTCGTCCATGGTGATTGTTTATTTGTATCAACGGCCATAAGGTTGTTTATTTCAGAATTATAATTTTTGGTAACATTTTAGCCATCTGCGATAGTTTAGAAAATCACGAAAAAGCACCTCTCTGAAATACAGAAAGGTGGCACCCAAGAGGTTTTGATCACAAGCCGGAAGCCTGTGCTACATTTGGCTAAAATGTTACTAATTTTTCGATTCGGTCCATAGCGGTTTGGACGTTTTCGCGGTCGCCGAAGGCCGAGAGGCGGAAGAAGCCCTCGCCAGCCGGTCCGAAGCCGGCACCGGGAGTTCCAACAACGTTCGCCTCGGTGAGCAATTTGTCAAAAAAGTCCCAGCTTCCGATACCGTTGGGCGTTTGCAGCCAGATATAAGGGGCATTGACACCGCCATAGACATTATAACCCAGCTCGGACAGGCTGGTTCTGATCAATCGGGCGTTCTCCATATAGTAGCCTACCAGTTGGCGGACCTGTTTTTTTCCATCGTTGGTATAGGTAGCAGCAGCAGCAGCCTGGACGGGGTAAGAAACACCATTGAACTTGGTAGTATGCCTGCGGTTCCAGACAGGGTTGACCTCGACCGCCCTACCGGCGGCGGTATAGGCCCGCAATTCCCTTGGTACGACCGTGAACGCGCAGCGGGTGCCGGTAAAGCCGGCCGTCTTGGAAAAGCTGCGAAACTCAATAGCCACCTCTTTAGCGCCTTCGATTTCATAGATCGAATGTGGTATTTCCGGCTCGGTAATAAAAGCCTCATAAGCCGCGTCGAAGAGTATAACCGCCTTATTAGCGCGGGCGTAATCGACCCATTGTCGTAATGCCTCTTTCGTAGCCACCGCGCCGGTAGGGTTGTTGGGATAGCACAGGTAAATCAGGTCAACCTGTTCTTTTGGCGGGGCGGGAGCGAAGTTGTTTTCGGGTGTGCAGGGCAAATAAACAATACCCTCGTAACAGCCGCGTTCGTCGGCGTCGCCGGTACGGCCGGCCATTACGTTGGTATCGACATATACCGGATAGACCGGGTCGGTAACAGCGATAGTATTGTCAAGGCCGAATATTTCCTGTATGTTTCCCGTGTCGCACTTGGAGCCGTCACTGATGAATACCTCGTCGGGTGTAATTCCCACACCACGGCTTTTATATGCGTTCTCGATGACGGCCTGGATCAAAAAATCATATCCCTGTTCCGGCCCATAGCCCCTGAAAGTCGCTTTGTCGGCCATCTCATCGACCGCTCGGTGAAAGGCTTCGACCACGGCAATCGGCAGCGGCAGGGTTACATCGCCGATACCGAGACGGATGATCCGGGCCTGAGGGTTCTTTTGATGGAAGTCGCTGGTTCGACGTGCGATTTCAGGAAACAGGTATCCTGCCTTCAGTTTCATATAGTTTTCATTAATGGTAATCATGTCGGTACAGATACCAAAATAATGAAAAAAAGGCAAGACGAAATTGATTTCGCTGGGTTCCATGTCGAGGATTATACAGAAACACCTCTGGGCCTTCGGCGGAAAGGCGCCACCCATTCGCAAGCAATCTCAAATGGCGGGCATGGCCCGCCCTACAGAAGAATCCCCCGATTCGCGGGGACATGTTTTACATCGGGGGCTAATGAAGACCTCCGCTTAACAGCAGGGGCTATTAAGAATCCGTGAACGGTTACGTTTTTTTGAAGAGCCGTTTTTTCTGTTCCGTAACCCAATGGATAGCCTGCCTGAGGCCATCAGCGTTGATCCGGAAGTTCTGGCTGGTGATTATATTAAGGCTGCGCAGAGCTTCCCTTTGGTGGCGTCCCGATGAGCACAGCAGTTTCATAACCTGTGCCAGGCCGATCTTGTCGCCCATGGTGGCCAAGGCCCCCGCGGCACTGCAACAAACCGTATAGTTACTATCATAAAGGGCGTCATAAAGCGGAACCTTGGCGGAGTGCGCTCTCATCTGACCAAGCGCTTTACAGGCGGCGGCTCGGACGCGTGGGTCACGGTCCCGCACACAACGGACTATCGCCATGGCGGCATCACGACCGCCGTTCCCGGCAAGGGATTTAATGGTTCCTTCCCGGACGACCGGGTCGGGATTGTTGAGCATACGGCTAATCCTGATGGCGTCCGTGGCACTATTGCGTCGGGCCAGTATGGAAGCCGCGGCCACACCGCTGAGCTTCTCTCGGCGGAGCTTCTCTATAGTAAGTTTGTGTTGTTTATCTCTATCCATATCGGGAAAATATCCGG
>DAOWIP010000269.1 GCA_030640865.1 Sedimentisphaerales bacterium
CATTTAAACGAACAATGTACTTTTTATTCATAACATACTCCATAAAAATCGTAGTTTACGGAGTTATTATCGGTTATATTGAATAAGATTATTTAATTTTTACAGAGCACTAGTTCCTTCCGAATCTCATCATAACCTGCACCATTGCCAATGCATAGCTCGAACCTTTCTATAACATCTAAGAGTATGGGATCGTTTTGATTCACTACATAATCATAATACGGCCAGATACTATGCTGCCCAGTTATATCATTAAGCTGTTTTTTCGCATATGAAATAGCCTCTTGTGCTTCTTGTCTGTTTTGTGCCGAACTAAACTTATTAACAATAGCAGGTCTTCCAGTTTGATTAGTGTATAAAAGAAAGCGTGTCTTCTCAATGTCAAGCTCTCCATCATTGACTGCTTTGATCCAATTGAAAAACGTTTTCCATAAATCAGTTGATTTATCGGTCAAAGGATTACCTACTGTTGAAGACTTATCTTCTTCAGTAATTACCCTTGAGTCTGATTTAATAGTCGTAACATCGCCCAAAACTTCAACACAAACAGAATCGCCTGGTCCACTCCTAAGAAGATGATACAATGCACGTGGGTACTGAATACTATAACCCAAGAATGGGCCGGGTGCGTTTTGCATTTAATCTTCTCCTGCAATTATTTCTTCAAATCTTTTATTACACATAAACCATAAAATTTATTCTCTCAACATCCAGCCGAATTTTGACAAGCACGGTAGAATTAAAGATGTCCGGTACCTTTTTTATATTCTTCGCTTTCTTCGTTATCTTTTGTTCAAATTATTCTTCTGCATTCTGGATTCTGAATTCTGGATTCTTCTCCCCCCTTTCTCACAACCCACCACTCACAACTCACAACTTTTTTATGAGGTTTCCATCAGGTTACTGGTGGGGGGATTGTTGGGATGTGCGTTAATTTCAATAATCTTTTTAGCCGGGTTTGCCAGGGCACGATCGGCTTGTTGATTTTCTTCTTTGACTACTGCTGCGAGACGATCCGGAAAATCAGGCAGGGCGGACATTATTCTGTTCCAGGCTGGTATACGGGGCAGATCGGTTGGGTCTTCTCGAAACCGTCTGCCTGCCAGGCGGATAGCCTCGGAAAAGCTCTCTACTGCCTGACCTTCGTTATGGCGATCGTAAGGCAGACTGTTAATAATAGCGTCGGCGGCATACTGATCGATAGCTTCGCGGGCCATGTGCAGATAGGATGCCTGAAGGGCCTCGAAGAAATGGCTTGGTAGAACCACTCCTTGAGCGGCAAGGGTTTGCAGCAGGACCTTGGTGATATCGACGGACATTTTCAGTAGGCCTTCTTTATGGTCGTCGGTAACCAGTTCTTGATGTTTGTGTTCGTATGATTCAGCGATATCTACTTGGCAGACGCGGGTGAGCGAACAGCAGCGGTACACTTCGGACAGTGTCCCTATTTCCAGGCCCCAGTCTCCGGGCATCCGCATCACGTGTGCCAGAGAGCGGGTCATGCAGATTTCGCCGGAAAGTGGATAACGGAAGCTGTGTAGGAAAGTCAGAAACTCGTTATGGCCTACTGCGGTTTGTAGAGCGCGGACTAACGGTGTAAAGAATAAACGGCGGACTCGGCCGTATATACGATCGGTAACTCGCATATAGTAGGCCTTGCTGAACTCGAAGTCCATCCCTCTGACTGAGCAGGGGTAGCACAACCTTGCCAGCATTGAGCGGGAATAGTTTCGGATGTCGCAGTCATGAACCGCGATCACCCACAACTTGCGGTTACTGAGAACATAGCCCATTGCCGTCCACACTCCTCGGCCTTTGCCGTCGGGGCCTACGTTGAGGTAGTTGTCGGCCAGTTCTTCGAACAGTCTTCCTATGCCTGGCCCGGACGACCAGACTACTGAGTGTGGCTGTGGAAGTGGTTGTAGGCGCCGCCGCGCCTCGACCATATCATTGAAATCCGCGGTTTGTCCAAGGCTGACTATTACTTCAGAGATATAGGGAACCTGGGCAATTTCCGCGACAATATTATTGAAGGTCTCGGACATCAGGTCGCGGGGTATAATCGGCAGAATCAGGGCGATGTCTCGGCGCTTGAGAATGTCAGCCAGGCGGCTTTCCATTCGGTCGTAAATTGTGGTATCAAAGTCATGTAGAGTTGTAATTGTGCCGTATTGAAAAAAATCACCCATTATAGCCCTCTCATGTATGTTTTTATGATCTTTAGCGAAGTTTTTTGTAACGAAAAACACCTCTCTGGCCGGCCATTTTATTAAGCCAGCAGACGCATGTTTCCCAATTCCAACGAACGCGCAAAGATCGGTTTATTACTAATTGACCTCAAACCCCCCACCGCCGACTCTGTTAATTCAGGCAAATTTTTGCCCTTTTCCAATACACGAACCAAACAAGATGCCTGATTTTCAAGATTGTACTTTGTGCCAATAACCGCACGATTTTGCAATATTATACCCGATTTTGCTTCAAAATACCAGTCCGATATTGGTTTGCCCCACTTCTTTTTAACAATAATTCGTGGAATTTGAGACAAATCTCCGACAATATGATGCAAAATAGACAGTTGTGTATTTACGTTTAGGTCGGCCCAGTCAATCATTTCCCCCATTTTTTTTGATTTATTCGAAGGGAAAATTGAGGGGGTATGTAATTTTTTTTCCGTGATTTGTTCGAGGATTTCCGCATCGGAAGGCTCGGATAATTGCATAGCCTGATATTGTTTTTTCACC
>DAOWIP010000405.1 GCA_030640865.1 Sedimentisphaerales bacterium
CATCGGTCGACTGCCGATGGTCGGAGCGGTGCGCAGCCTCCACAGCGATGCGCTCGTGCAGATCCTCACGGAGCCGAAGAACAGCCTGGTCAAGCAGTATTCGAAGATCCTCGGGTTCGAAGACGTCGAGCTGGAGTTCACCGACGACGGTGTGGCCGCGATGGCGGAAAAGGCGTTCGAGATCAACCGTACTCAGCAGAATATCGGGGCAAGGCGGCTCTACGCGGTGATGGAGAAGGTGCTCGAACAAATCAGTTTCGATGCGCCAGACCGGGCGAAAAAGAAATACGTTATCAACGCCGATTATGTCAATGAGTTTATCAGCAAGGCCACACGCGATGAGGATTTGAATATCTTCGGCTTTGCCGCCCGCGCCGGCACTCACAAACAAGACGGACAAGATGAGTAAATGGGTGTATGGGTGTATGAGTACTATGTAACAGCTAAAAAATGGGTGGCATGTTTAAGCATGGTTGTTTGCTTTTAACAAATACCAATTGCATTTACCTGGAGACGATTATGACTGATGAAAAGACGTTTACTGAAAAAGTAAAAGATTGCATTGACGAGATTCGACCGCAACTGCAGCAGGACGGGGGAGATTGCGAATTTGTGTCGATCGAGGGCAAAACGGTCAAGATACGGTTTCAGGGAGCCTGTAAGGGCTGTCCCGGTGCCGCGATGACACTGAAGATGGGGATAGAACGGTACATGAAAGAACACATTCCCGAACTGGAAGCTGTGGTAGCGGATATTTAGTCTCTTACAACTGAACAGGAGAAGTAGTTATGAAAAAGCATGTGTTATGGGCATTGTTACTCGTGGGAATTATTTTAGCCCCACATGTCGTGCTGTGGTATTAAAAACCGAAAAGAAAGGATGAAAATGAGACATCTTATCTATACGATAGTTGGAGTATTGTTTGTCTATTCTTTTACCAGTGGCAGTGCAAAAGGGGATTCTACATCGAAAGAAGTAAGAAAGCCCATGCATGCGGTGTTTGAAAACTCAGTAAGATACACATGGTCACAAAAAAAGGTGCTTGCATCCCGTTCTTTGGTGGACATGAAAGACCCTTCCACCTGGCCTGAAGGAATTGAAATTGGCACAAAGCATTATAAAAGTGGAAGCAAATCTTTTCGTTTACGCTCGCCCGGCGGCTTTTCGCTAAAGTTTGATAAAGAAGATTGGACAGATTACAATCGAATCTCATTCTGGGTATATCCGGAGCAGACAACAGAGCAGGGAATACTGCATGCACAGATTAGTATGAGAGTGGCTGATTATCCGAAGCCCCCACTGGAACGCTGGTATATTGACAACCACCGCCAACATCTTCGCCCGAATGTCTGGAATCATGTGATCTGGGAAATTCCACATTTGAAAGAAAGGAATAAAGTAACATTATTTAATATTCGGTTTCAGAATAGACAATCCTGGCCCGCAGAGGAAATGGATGTTACCGTTTATATGGACGAAATTAAGCTTGAAAAGGTTGAAGCCGATCACTATGAAGGATGGAACGTAGCTCCCGGCAAGATAGCCTTTAGTCATATCGGTTACAAGCCGAGTCTTTCCAAGACAGCCATAAGCAGTAATATTGCTTCTCCTGAGTTTGAAGTGATAGATGCGGCATCAGGGAAGACTGTATTAAAAAAGCCGCTTCAGCAGCGGAGTACCCGCCTGGGTAACTTTCAGGTGTTCGATTTTAGTGAAGTTTGCCGTCCCGGCACGTATATATTAAAGGCAGGTGGTGTTCAAAGCAGGTCATTTTCAATAAAGGAAGACATTTGGCGGGGTACAATTTTTAAAATACTCAATTTTTTTTACACACAGCGGGATGCATGTTACATTCCCGATATTCAGCCTGCTTTTCGCCATCAAGATTCCCAGGGCTATCGTCCCGACCAACCGCATATTCGACGTCTTATTACCGGCGGATGGCACGATGCAGGGGACTTGGCTAATCATTTAGCCTGTACTTCAAACATCACATACAATATGTTCAATTTTGCAGATATGCTTGCCAAGCGTGGTGATGATAATGAACTTTACGAGCGAATCCTTGAAGAAGCAAAAGTAGGATTAACCTATCTTTTGAAAACAAACTTCGGCGATGGATACCGTATTATTTTAAGGTATCACAGTTCTAGAAAAGGTGAGTTTGGATGGACAGATGGAATACCTAACACAACTGATGATACAGTGACTGAAGCCCAGATTTCTCCTCCGCAGATGTTTATATGTGCCGCGGCAGAAGCGTTAGCTTACCAGGTTTTAAAGGATAAGGAGCCAGACCTTGCTCAGCGCAGTTTAGCACTGGCAGAAGAAGACTGGCGGCAGGCAGTTAAAAGAGAATATGAATGGAGTAATGAAATAGGGGGTCTTTTTAACTATGAGAAGAATGTTACCTATTCAGAAAAAGGAAGCAGCGCAAAAATGAAAGGGCCCTTCTATACTGCTTCATGGGGAGTAATATCTTCCATTGAGCTTTTTAAGGCTACCGGTATGAGACATTATGCCATGCAGGCAGTTAAGTATGGTAAAATCATATTGGATTGTCAGGAAAACCATTTTCTTCTGGATCTCCCCATCACCGGCTATTTTTATACTAATCGGGAAAAAGTAAAACTTGTACATAATTTTATTCACGGAAGGGAATATGCCCCCATTTTGGCTCTTTCCTTGCTTTGTGAATATTACCCTGATTATGAAGACTGGATAAAATGGTATGCAGGTATAGTGATGCATTCAGAGTATTTTCTGGAAATGGCTAAATACAGCGACCCCTATTTTATGCTTCCGAGCGGCGTATATCGAGAGGATGATTATTTACTTTTTCGTGATGAGGTCCAAGAACAGCGCCGAAAACATGTGCGAGAAGGAATGAAGGTTGGTAAAAATCATTATTTCCGTTTTTTACCGGCGTGGGTAGGTAACTGTAATGGCAGTAACGATGTAGTGTTAGGCGCAAGTCTTGCGCTTTGTGCTGCCGGGCATACGCGGGGAAATTTTGCCTCTGAAGAACTTGCTCAGAAGCAGTTACAGTGGATAATCGGCAGAAACCCATTCTGTAAAAGCACTGTCTGGGGCGAAGGGTACAATTATCATGACCTTTTATCTTTTAGCAAAGGTGCCGTCGTAGGTGCAATTCCTGTGGGAATCGACTGTTACAGGAATGACGAGCCTTTTTGGTCAGGGTCATCGTATTTCGTCGCCTCCGAACCCTGGGGAGAGCCTTCAGCACGCTTTATGTGGAACGCAGCATACCTTTCTCCTTCTCCTATAGTAACGGGCGAGATAAACTCACCTAATATAAAAAACATTACCTTTCTGAATATAAAAAGTGGAGAAAGAACAAAAGTAAAAATAGATGAATATGGAAAATTTCGCAGAGAGTTAGCTCCCGGTGATTATTCTATTAAATTTGGAGATGTTGAAAAGTCACTTACTCTTTTATCAGGTAAAAAATATGATTTGAAATTAGACCATGTTAATGCTGTTGATTTCAAAGTTTCTACAGCAACCAATAAGGATTTAACTACAATAAAGATAGTCGCTGAAGGCAGAGGAAAGCATAAATTCAAGTTAAGAGCATTCAATCTTAAACTCTCTGAAACGGAAAAAGAAATAGATCTTCGTTTAGGAAAATCAGAGATAGTTATATGGCAGGGGAAAGTTATAGATGCTAATATGCCTTGGATAGCTGTCGTTATTCCAGATGGAGAAAATGTATGGCAAAAAGAAGTATTCGGGCAAGTTAGATTTAAAAAGGAATAGTATTTACTTACATAAATCGTAACCGTTCACGGGGTGTGAATGTGGATTATGGCCCTAATAATGATGGTAATGGTTGATCGGAGAAATGAGCTTGAATAGATTGGCATATAAAATCGAACGTATTTCGGCCCTGGCTGGTACAGGTAGCCAGTACAGTCCAGATGCGTTCGCTCCAAAGCCTGCCGTTTTCGCTGCGAGTGCCTTGTGTAATATAGCGGTCTATGACAACAAACCGTATCGCCTGCTCAGCGAGACTATTTGTCGGATCAATGCCTGGCGTTGTAATAAATCGGAAATAAGCTTCGCCGTGTTTACGGAAGCGATTTGCAAGATTCTGTGCTTGACGACTTTGGGGAACATTGCTCAGTGCAATATCGAGGAAAGTTTTTCGACTTTCGTCCATCGCTTTTGCAAAACTGTCCCCTGTAAGTTCTTCGGCCTTGTGAGGCAGATATTCAAGAAGTTCATTATATGCCTGTTCAAAAGCAGCAGATGCTTTTTGCACCAGCTTACTCAACTGGCCGCGAGAGATGGTAACGCCAACAACATCACGCAAAAACTTGCGAATAGTAGAAAACGAACAATGACAGGTGCCTTTCATGTAAGCAATAACAGCGGTCAGACGCGGCCCGATCAACTGACCTTTCTCGACATGAGCAGGCATCGGTGCATAGTGAAACTTCCGGCAATGTTCGCACCAATAACAAAGACTGGTGTGCTGTTCAATGTGAGTCGGCTTTTTAACAACTTCAACCTGTTGGACAACTCTGGCGGTATTTTCAACATCTTTGAGTTTGCCGCCGCAATCAGGGCATCTGTCAAGAGTATGGGTCTGAAATTCATCAATTTCTTCGGTCGCAAAAGGCGGTCTTTCGTGCTTGGTATGTCCGGGTTGGCCGCCAATGTTACGGGAGCCGTTGTTTTTCTTCTTTCGCGGCGGCTTGACAATATCCGACGAGGGTGGCTTGGAGGAATTGGAAGAATTCTTCGAGAGCTTAGCGACTTTATCAATCAGTTCAGCAACTTGTTTTTCAAGTTCCGTGATGCGTTGAATGTAGAATTGTTCTTTTTTGGAAGTCAAATTTTATCCTCAAGCCATTTGCCATGGCTATTATCGGACCAGTTTAGAGCTTTGCTTGAGAAAAATATTAACATGCCGCCTTGAGTATGTTATAAACCATTGAATTGAGTGGAAAATGGGCATTTTGACATTGAGTGCGTTACTCAATACGCTCAAAATACCCGTGAACGGTTACCATGAAAGAACACATCCCCGATCTGGAAGCTGTGGTAGCGGATATGTGATACCAATTAGTCCCTTATAACTGAACAGGAGAAGTAATTATGAAAAAGCATGTATTATGGGCATTATTACTTGCGGGAATTATTTTAGCCCCACAGATTTCATCGGCTATGGTATTTCCGGCAGCGGACTGGCATGAGAGAACACCCGAAAGCCAGGGCGTTGATTCCAAAAAGCTGAACGCGGCCCTTAAGTATCTCGAAAGCCAGAGCGGCTTTGATGGTATCACGGAAACGGTTGTGATTCGCAATGGGTACATGATTTGGAAAGGCGACAACATTGATAAAAAGCATAGTGTGGCTTCAATTTCCAAAGCGTTTACCAGCACATGTCTCGGCCTTCTCATTGATGACGGCAAGTGCAAGCTGAGTGATCTGGCGAAGAAATATGAGCCAAGACTTGACTGTAAGTATCCTGAGTATGGCAGGATAACTATTCGCCACTTTGCCAATTTTACCTCCGGATATGACGCGGTGAATCCAAAGAACAAAGGATATGGAATTAAGGACCCCGACGACGGCAGTAATACACCTCTTGATCCCACTACTCCGGTATTTGAGCCTGGGACAATGTATTCTTATTTCGATGACGCTATGTGTATGTTTGGTCTGGTATTGACGAAGATCGGTCAGGACTCACTTTATGAAATTTTCAGGCATCGGATTGCCGATCCGATTGGAGTGAACCCGAATCAGTGGGACTGGACTGACATAGGAGAATTTGATGGTTTTACTATCAACAACGCGGCTGGAGGCATAAATATTACCGCACGCACGCTGGCAAGGTTTGGCCATCTGATTTTGAACCACGGCAACTGGAACGGAAAGCAGCTCATCAGTAAGAATTGGCTTGATGAGGCTGTCAAAGTCCAGGTCCCCAATACCATGAAAGGTAGAATGGATACTTCCAGGCAGCGAGTAATATCTGTCAGGGCCGTCGGCACTTATGGCTATCATTGGTGGGCAAACGGGATATTGGCGGATGGAAGTCGATATTTTCCCGACGCGCCTCCCGGAACCTTTTATCGCAGCGGTTGGCCGCGGCAAAGGCTTTTTATCATACCGGAATGGAATATGGTAATAGTGAGAATCGGCCTTGATAAGCATAAAACTGATCGACCGGCGAATGTGCGTACCTGTTGGAACACCGTATTGAAGATGGTTGGCAAAGCAATCACTGATACACCAACGATTGCCGGGAAACAATTAGTACCACGGATTTCATCGGCAATGGTATTTCCGGGAGCGGACTGGAAGGAGAGTAAGCCTGAAGCGCAGGGTGTTGATACCGCTAAGTTTGATACCGCAATCAATTATCTGGGCGATCAACTGGCCAAACGTGGGGGAATCAGCGAATTGGTGATCATTCGCAACGGTTATATGATTCACAAAGGGAGCAATATAGATAGAAAACATTGCGTCGCGTCCGCTACGAAATCGTTTGCCAGTACGGTATTGGGACACCTTATTGACAAGAGAAAGTGTAGTCTTGACACACTGGCGAAGGACTATGTCTCATTACTGCGAGAGAAATATCCGGAAGTTACACTTCGTCATTTCGCCACTATGACTTCCGGATATGACGCGGTGAATCCAAAGAACAAGGGATATGGAGATGATCCTGATGACGGAAGTCACTCGCCGTTAGTACCGACTGATCCGGCATTTCCACCGGGGGCGAAGTATTCATATTTTGACGACGCCATGGCTATGTTCGGCTATGTATTAACAAAGATTGCCGGCACTGATTTAGAGAGTTATTTCCGAAAGCATATAGCCCGTCCGATTGGCATGCAGGATTCAAGCTGGGAATGGCGTGATAATTATGACAATACCGATAGAACCTTGTCAAATCCTGAGGGTGTGGATGTCCGCAGCGCCCCTGGAGGTATGAACATCACTGCGCGGGAGATGGCGCGTTTGGGACATTTATTTCTGAACCGTGGCAACTGGAACGGGAAGCAGATTGTCAGTTCCAAATGGGTTGATGAGGCGACCAGGGTCCAGGTGCCACCCACGATGAAATACCGAGACGACAGTCGCCGGCAACGGCGGTTGGGTTCGAGGGGAGTCGGTACGTATGGTTATGGCTGGTGGGTGAATGGTATCGGCAGAACTGGGACGAGATTGTGGCCGGATGCACCAGTTGGGACATATTATGCTCCCGGATATAATAATAATATGTGTATTGTGATACCGGAGTGGAACATGGTGATAGTAAGGATGGGGACGTCGGGATATCCACGCCGACATATAGAAGTATGGAATACCTTTCTTAAGAAGGTGGGCGAGGCTATCGGTGACAAGCCGATACTCACCGGTGAGCGAAAGGCGTGGCAGACTGCTACCATAAGTTTCAGCGGACCACAAGCAAGCGAATCTGACAGGAGTCCAAACCCGTTTCTTGATTATCGTTTACAGGTAAAGTTCACCGGTCCGAGTGGCCGGAGCTATAATGTCCCCGGTTTCTTCGACGGCAACGGCCAAGGTCGGGGCAAAGGCAATGTATGGCGAGTAAGATTTACTCCCGACGAGGCCGGTTCCTGGAGTTATACCACATCGTTCCGGCAGGGACGGGAAGTGGCGATTGATCTTAGTCCGACCGCCGGGAAGGCATATAGTTATATTAACGGAACGAGCGGAAGATTTGATGTGGCCGCTCGTAACGCCGACGCCGATGGTTTTTTAAGCAAAGGCCGGTTAGTGTATGAAGAAGGGTCATATTATTTAAAAACACTTGGAGACGGTAAATATTGGATAAAAGGCGGCACGGAC
>DAOWIP010000589.1 GCA_030640865.1 Sedimentisphaerales bacterium
AAAAAAAGTAAAATTCTCCACCCCGAAAAAGAGTATTTTTTCTCGGCCTTTCCCGACATAGTGATTGTCAGTGAACGAATGATAAGACACGAAGATGACATAAAGTTGGTGCGGCTCAAATTAGGCTGCAACGTCTTGTCTAATAAAAACTTACGGCAATGTAAAAAAAATAATCACGCATAAAAAACGAAGAATTACAAGATAGTATTACAAACACGGCCGATACAGCCGTGGCACGATTTATTCGATTTCCGCAGCAGGGACAAATTAGTAAGGATAAACCTGATATGAGTGAAAAAGTCAAAAAAATTGTTCTGGCGTACAGTGGGGGACTGGATACGAGTGTGATTCTGCCGTGGCTGCGGGAAAAGTACGGCTGTGAGGTGATAGCGTTCGCGGCTGAACTGGGCCAGGGCGACGAGTTATCAGGGATCAAAAAGAAGGCCCTGGCCAGCGGGGCAAGCAAATGCGTGGTCGCTGATCTGCGAAAGGAGTTCGTCGAGAACTACCTGTGGCCGCTGCTGAAATCAGGGGCGGTCTATGAAAACGGCTATCTGCTCGGGACCAGCGTTGCCCGGCCGCTGATCGCCAAAGAACAGGTGCGAATAGCAAATGAAGAAGGGGCCGACGCGGTTGCGCATGGGGCCACGGGTAAAGGCAATGACCAAGTGCGGTTCGAGTTGACATTTATGGCGCTGAACCCGAAATTGAAGATTATTGCGCCATGGAAGGATCCGAGCTTCGAACTAACCAGCAGGGAAGCAGCAGTCGATTACGCCAAAAAACACCGTATCCCGATCGAACAGTCGAAAAAGAAAATCTACAGCCGGGATCGGAATATCTGGCATATAAGCCATGAAGGAGCGGACCTGGAAGACCCGTGGAATGAGCCGCAGGATAACCTGTTTGTGATGAGCAAGCCCATCAGTAAAACGCCGGCACAGGCACAATACGTGGAAGTCGGTTTGGAAAAAGGTGTGCCGGTACGTCTGAACGGTAAAAAAACGGCGGCGGTAAAGATGCTGCAAACCCTTAACGAACTCGGAGGCAAACATGGGGTCGGCCAGGTGGACCTCGTGGAGAACCGACTGGTGGGAATGAAGAGCAGAGGAATATATGAGACGCCGGGCGGTACGATTCTGCTAACGGCACTGAGGGCACTGGAGACAATTTGCCTCGACCGGGAAACCCTGCACTATAAACAACAGGTTGCCTTGCGGTATGCGGAACTTGTTTATAACGGCCAGTGGTTCACGCCACTGCGCAAGGCTTTGGATGCCTTTTTCGACTCGGTCCAGCAGCCGGTTACCGGCACCGTAAGGCTAAAACTGCATAAAGGACACTGCCGATTGGCAGGCGTCAAAAGCCCTAACAGCTTATACGCAGCCGATTTGGCCAGTTTCACGATGGGCGCCGAGTACGATAGTACCGACGCGACCGGGTTCATTCGCCTGTTCGGACTGCCGTTGAAGGTTCAGGCGTTGAAGAAGAAGAAATAAAATGTAAAATGTAAAATAGACAATAATAAATTGAAGAACAGACAGGGAAGTTGAGTTTGGAGATACCGCACGCATTATGGATAGTGTTTCTCTTCGCGATGGGGGCCTCTACAGGTAGTTTCCTCAACGTGGTTGTGTATCGGCTGCCGTTGGAACTATCGATAGTCAGGCCAGCAAGCCACTGCACGGGCTGCAAACATCCCATTGCCTGGTATGATAATATTCCCATTATATCGTGGTTTGTTCTGATGGGCCACTGCCGGCACTGTCGGGCGACATTTTCGTTCCGTTATCCATTCGTGGAACTTCTGACGGCGATGCTTTTTGTCGGGTTGTATTGGGCGTACTTCATAGAAGGAGTCCGCTCCGATATGCCACTGTTCGGTCAGGGTGGCTACATAGTGTATTCCGGGCATATCATCATGCTTTGCGCACTGCTGGCCTGTTCGCTGATCGATGCCGAGCACTGGGTTATTCCGCTGTCAGTAAGTTATATAGCGGCGGGAGCAGGACTGATTATGAGTATGATCGCTCCGTACTGGGCGACCATCAAGCTGGAATCGCCATGTGAACTGGCGCCATACGCATCGCCGGGCAGTGGGGCGGCTGCCTTAGGCGCGGCGGCGGGGCTGGTTGTCTCCCTTTTACTGCTGAAATTTGGGTTGCTTAAGCCGAGTTTCGCCGAGTGGGAACAGGACCAAATAGACGATCAGAAAGAAGCAAACCCTTCCGGGCAGCCCACGGCAGTCAGGAACGATAAGGACCCAGCGGCCAAGGATAGTAAGGGCTTGTCGGTTGGAATAGACATAAATGTCAGGCGGGAAATGTTGCGGGAAGTAGCCTTTCTGGCTCCGATTGTGTCAGGAGGAGTGATCTTCCTGTTGGTACTGGGCGGCGGGGGTGAATTGGGCCGCTGGTGGCGGGAAATAATTCTTGAACAAAAATGGATGGCAGGGTTGCTTGGAAGCGTTTTTGGGTTTATGATAGGCGGCGGAGTTGTCTGGGCGACGCGGATACTCGGCTCGCTGGCATTCGGCAGGGAGGCGATGGGCCTCGGCGATGTGCACCTGATGGCGGCGGTGGGCGCGGTTCTGGGCTGGGCCGGTGCTACCATAGCGTTTTTCGTGGCGCCGTTTTTTGGTCTGGGCTGGGCCTTGACGCGTTTAGCGCTGCACCGCAGCCGGGAAATACCTTATGGCCCCTTCCTGTCGATGGGGACACTGCTGGTGATGGTGCTGTACGATATGATTATAGGTTATTTCGCCGGCGCCTTTACGATACCAGGCACTATGCCGTGATGTTGAGAATTTCAGATTTAATGATTTTAGATTTTAAGATTTGGAATCAAAGTAAGGCGACCAGATAGGTAACATAGCAAAATGACGTTTTATAAATTCAAGATTTATGCTAAAATGACCGGGGTTGGCTTGGTATTTGCGATTGTGCTGGCCTTTGTGGCAAGTAACCGTGAGACGGTACAGGTAAAATTCCTCCACTGGGTAATCTGGCAGGCGCCGCTGTTCGCGTTGATTACGGCAGCGGCGGGGATGGGAGTAGGAGTGTATCTGGTAACCCGCAGGGTTCGCAAGGTGCTTGTGGAATATAAAGAGATGCGGCGGGAAGAAAAATCTCGTCAGGAACTGGTCAAAAACGTAAAAAAGGACGTCAAAAACGAAGACAACCTGAATTAGTGGTATTTTATAAGTAGGAGTATAACAAATGCAGCGAAAGAAATTGGTTATGGTAGCAGGGATGGTAATGGCAATAGTGGTATTGGGCGGCTGTCAGCCGTGGCAGAAGAAATACGAGGCCTGTAACGCGGAGCTGGAAAATTTGCAGGCGTTGTTCGACAGTGCCCAGGATACGACCAGGCAGTGTGAGGATGAGCGGATACGGCTGGCGCAGCAGATACAATCTCTGCAACAGGACCTGGCAGCGGCCCGAACACAGGCGACAAGCCGGGAAAAATCCGACCTGGAAAAGGAAGGCGGTGTGTATGATGCTGCCAAAGGTACAATTACTATTACTCTGGCAAACGATGTGCTGTTCGATTCCGGTAAGGTAACACTGAAATCACAGCCCAAGAGTAAATTGAACCGTATTTCCGGGATTGTCAAGCGAGAGCACCCTGGTAAGGAAGTATGGGTGGTCGGCCATACCGACACAGACCCGATCAAAAAAAGCGGCTGGAAAGATAACTGGCAGTTATCGACCGAACGAGCCTTGGCCGTTACCCGCTATCTCCTTAGCCAGGGTATCGCCGCGAAACACCTCGCAGCGGTGGGCCGCAGTGAGTATCATCCGGTCAGCAGAAACAAGGCCCAGAACCGTCGAGTCGAGATAGTCGTGCATACGAGATAAAGCGTGATAGGCATCATTGACTATGGTATGGGTAATCTGCACAGTGTGCTCAAGGCATTTGAGCATGTCGGCGCGGACGTTGAGATTATTACCAGCGCCGCCCAAATCGACGCGGCGGATAAAATTGTTCTGCCGGGAGTAGGGGCGTTCCAGGACGCGATCCGGACATTGCATGAAAAGGAACTTGCTGCCGCGATTATCGAATCTGTCCGGAGTGGTAAATGCTTTCTGGGGATATGCTTAGGACTACAACTGCTGTTCGATGTCAGTTTCGAGGACGGTGAGCATCAGGGGCTGGGTATTATTCCGGGTAAGGTTAAACGGTTCGATTTCAGTACACATCCTCATAAGGACATTCTGAAAATCCCCCATATAGGCTGGAACAGCCTGAAGATGCGGAACGGCTGTCCGCTCTATCGCGAGGTGGCGGACGGCTCATTTGTGTATTTCGTTCATTCATATTACGTTGTGCCGGACGATTCTTCTGTCATCGCCACTACCACCGAGCACGGTATCGAGTTTGTCTCCAGTATCCATCGTGAGAATCTCTTCGCGACCCAGTTTCATCCGGAAAAATCGCAGCGGGTAGGCCTGCAGATGCTGGCTAATTTCGCATCGCTTTGAGCAGGCTGTTCTTTCTAACCCGGCGTAGCCGGAACCCTCCAATAGAGTTATAAACCCTTGGCATAAAGGGTTTAATGAGAAGGCAAATTTCCTGGATGCCTGTGCCTGAACAAATTCACAGGGGTAACGTTCCGTCAAAGGTATAACAATTATGTGACTGTTTACGTATATTTTTATATTGAAAAAGCCATAGAATGATATATAATTAAGAGTGGTGTAGTAATCAAATAAAGGAGCGATTTATGGGTACCAAACAAATCAAGAAAGGTTTTACGTTAATTGAGTTGTTGGTAGTGATTTCCATTATCGCTTTGCTGATCTCTATACTGATGCCCGCATTAAATATCGCCAGGCAGCAAGCCACGGGGGCTGTGTGCCAGGCTAATCAAAAAACGCTGGCTTTAGCATGGACTATGTATGCCGATGAAAACGATGGCCGATTGGTCGGCAGTACAGTGGAGTGCACGATACGTGGTCGCCCTGGGCCGCAGTGGGTTCAGCCTCCCCAGGATGAGAACGGAGTGTGGCTTTACAGAAACGGCAGAAAAGATGAAACTACCGACGAATATCGCTTCAATGGGATCAGAGCGGGTGATTTATGGAAATACTATGAAAGTCTGGAAGTGCTGCACTGTCCGGCAGACGATCGCTGGTCGAAAAACATTCCGCCGCGAGATGCCTATCGCAGTTACGGCATGCCATATTCCATGGGATGGGGATTTATGTCCTATACCAACTGGAGTACCTATAAGCCGTATGAGAAAATAGAAGACATCAAACGTCCAAACCGAAAATACATATTTATAGAAGAAGATCATTTGGCCATGAGAGGCTTCAATAATGGTGGATGGCTTCTGCCGGTAAATGCAAGCGGCTTCAATGTTCCGGCTCTGGGAGGATGGAATCCGAATTCATACGCATTTTTTGACCCTGTTGGAATCTGGCATAATAAGAGGAGTACGTTCGCTTTCGCCGACGGCCATGTCGAAATCCATAGCTGGGAAGATAAGCGGACGCATGAATTGGTTGAAATGTATGACTCAGATACGATGCTAGATGTTATAACGGTGCCTTCTCCAGGTAATAAAGATGTCGAGTGGCTGCTCAACGGCTTTATAGACAAACGCAGACTAAAATAACAGCGAAACCCCCCAGTTAAAGCGAGAGCTAATTAGTACCTGTTGTGGAAGCTCTTTTAAATAGCCCTCGCTGTTAAGCGGGGGTTCTTTACCAGCCCCTGATGTAAAATCAGGGGGTAAAACCGCGATAAAACACATGTT
>DAOWIP010000254.1 GCA_030640865.1 Sedimentisphaerales bacterium
AATAAACAATGATAATCGCGTGGGCCACAGGCCCACCCTACTTAAGAATCCCCCGATTTTACATCGGGGGCTAGTAAGAGAGCCCCGCTTAACAGCAGGGGCTATAGTAAATGGCGGGCACGGCCCGCCCTACATAACGGAGCGAGTCTAAAGATGAAAACTCAATATGGCTATGATAACCACGGAAGGTTCGATAAGGCAAGAAATAAACAGCAGGCCCTACAAGGCGACGAAGAGGAGCGAACCCGCTTTTTCCGGCATCCGTACCGCTGGTCAGTTATAATGGGATTGCTGTTGATGACTGTTCTACTGTGGACAGTAGCAGAACCGGGCCGGGCCGAGCAGGAAAAAGAAAGTAAAGACCAAACGGCCCAAACAGAGAACCCTGAAGAAAAGACCGAGAAGACCGAGAAAGACAGTAAATCGACCGAGAAGTCAGATAAGCCGGCCGAGGAGATAAGGCCGGAAGATATTATGGACTCTTTTATCAGCGTCGAAGAAACGAGGTTGATAGAACTTGTTCAGGCATACGCGGAGGCGATGAGCCAAGACCCGGAATCACCCAAAACAAAAGAATTGTCCCGGCAATTAGATGATTCGCGTGAACGTATGCAGAAACTGCTTGAAAGCGATCCGCGAGCGAACCTGAACAAATTGCCATCCGCCCGAACGACGCCGAGGCCACCAAGCCAGTCGAAGCTACCGAGGCGGCCACTGCCGCCGAGAGTTAAGAAAGAAACCGAATCTCACCAAACGAGCAATACCGTTCCAAAGACAGAAAAAGCCGGGCCGGAAAATAAAACCGTTGAAAGCGACCAGGCAAACAAGGCCACCGAAGAAAAAGCAGAGATTAAACTGGAAGACGATTATGTGAAAATCAAGGTCGAAAAAGACCTTATCGATATCAATACACTGCTCGAAACGGTCGGTAAAGCACTAAAACTGAACTTTATCTATCCGGACGGAGTTATTCCGAGAGGTAAGGTAAGGCTACAACAGTACGGCAAAATCCACAAACGGGAACTACTGCCGCTTTTAGAATCAGTGCTGGCGTTTTCCGGCTACAGTATGGTACGCGAAGACCCGTACATACGCATAGTCAAGCGGTCCGATGTTCATAAAAAGACATTGATTTTCACTCCCGGCGCAGTTGAGCCGGTGGGTGTGCCGGAAGATTCGGTTGTAATAAGAAAATACGAACTGAAACACGCGACATTTGTCGATGTTAAAAAAACATTAACCAACTTCGTTCCCGACGCCTCCGTAATCACAACGATTCCCAAGACCAATTGTCTTCTCATCACAGAATATGCCCATCGTATTCCGCGGATAATAGAAATCATCAAACTGGTCGATGTGCCCGGACTACAACGCAAAATGGAAATTATGGCGTGCAAACACCTGACGACAATGGAAGCCAAAAGCCAGGTGGAAATGCTTCTGAAAGCTCTGGACGCTCAACAGGTGAGCGTTGCAAGGGCAGTTCCTCCCGCCGCCCGCACCCCCGCACCGCCGACAAGAGGAAGTCGGCCCAGGCCCAAGCCGCTCACCACGAGAACAAGTTCTCCCCCCGTGAGTACGACAACAAAAGCCGATAAAGTAACAATACTGGAGGACAAGCGTAATATTCGACTGTTAGTAATCGGCACCGACGAACAGATCGGCCAGGTTAGGCATCTATTGAGTATGTTCGATGTGCCGGTAGGCGGGCCGGAGATAAAACTGGTGCCGCTGAAAGTGGAATATTTAGGCTCCGGCGAGGTCATTACCCAAATAAGCAGTCTAATCAAAGCTCTGAATTCGCAGGGAGCAAGCAGTACCAAGCCCACACCGATAAGACCAACTCCGCCAGTCAAAGGTAAAGCACCACCCAGAGCACCCAGGGTAATATCGCGTTCCGCGGCTCCAACGAAGACCGCGCCGGCAGTCGCGTATATGCAGGCAGACGAACGAACAAACAGAATATTGGCAGTCGGCTCACAGGAACAGATCGATCAGGTTAAGGATATGTTGAAACTGTTAGACGTTGCGCGTGGCGGGCCGGAGATCAAACTGACATCGATAAAAGTGAAATATGTGTTGGCGCAGGATATATCGGAAAAAATCAGCGAACTAATCAAGGCTATAAACGAAGAGATAAGCGAAGGGGCAAGCAAAAAGGCCACAAGAACACCTGCGGCCCGGCCATCGCCGCCGTCGGCCAAGTCTTCGAAAAAACCCACGCCCGAAATCAGGACAGCGGTCCGCTCCCCAAGCGGCTCGCGATTGGCAGGGGCGCTAGGGCCATATATACAAGTAGATGCGCGGACGAATCGTATTCTCGTGGTTGGCTCCGAAGAACAGACAAACCAGGTTAAAGAGCTAATGAGTCTGTTAGATATGCCGGTTGGCGGCCGTGAGATAAAGCTGGAGACGCTGGAAGTAAAATATATATTGGCGGGAGAAGCAAGCAGCTCGATTGGGGACCTTATCACGGCATTGAACGAGCAAATGGCGGCGAGCGCGATACCAGTTGGTGTTACGCCTCCGTCAGAAGCCGTCAAGACATCAAAGCCCACAACAACAAAACGAGCACCAGCACGAACGCCAACGAAAGGCAGGGCTACGACTACACAAGCAGGTACCGTGACCACAAAGGTCGAACCGCTGGGGCCTTATATGTTAGCGGAGGAACGTACCAACCGTATTCTGGTGGTTGGGTCAGTAAAGCAGATCGGACAGGTGAAGGACCTGTTAAGTCTGTTAGATGTGCCTGTGCCGGGCGCGGAGATCAAACTGGTGCCGATGATACCGAAATTCCTGCACGCGGGAAAACTGGCGGAGCAAATAAGTGAGTTAATATCAGCACTTACCGAGCAGGAACAGGAACAAGAGATAGGCCAGACCGGTACGACAGCAAAATCGGGTACGGAACCGACGCGGGCAACAAGAACACCGAGCCGTCTGCCCACACTGGGACGTACAACGACGGAACAAGGTCGGTTTATAAAGACATCGTCAACGGGGCCGATCCTGGTGCCGGACAGCAGAACGAATCGACTGTTCGCAATAGGTAACGACGACCAGATCGAACAAGTAAAGGAATTGATGGTGTTACTGGATGTTGATATCGATCTGAAATTAGTGCCGATACTAATAAAACATGTGCTGGCACCGGACATAGCAGAGCAGATATCCAGCCTAATCACGGCGCTGACAGAACAGGATTCGAGCGAGTCAACGTCGGCGGCTGCGCGAGGCCGGACGTCGAGGTTGCAGACAGGATTACGAGATAGTCGCAGGGACCGCGGCGATTATACCCGCAGGCGCGGTTCTGTCAGTTCATATTTTGTCGAAACGGGCGAGGGCGGGCCGCTGTTGCTGCCGGACGACAGGACGAATCGATTGCTGGTGGTGGCGACGCAAAAACAATTGGATATGATCAACGAGTTGCTGCCGCTGTTAGATGTGCCACCGAGCGAATATGACCGGATGAAACTGGAGATATTTCAGCCGGAGTACGTAGAGGCGGCGGACGTTATGAAGATACTGGACGAACTGGCGATAACGAAAAAAGATCGCAGCGAAATGCGTCCGCGAGAACGAGCACGAACAAGCGAAAGAAGTTTGTCGCCGACAACCGAACAGCCACGTCTGACAGAAGAAGGGCAGATCATACCCGGCTTAGAAGAGCCGGAGATTCGCACAGCGATCCACGAGATTACAAATCGAATTTTTGTTTATGCGACGGAATACCAGTTGCGCGACATAAAAGAGATAATGAAACATATCGATATGGACCCGAACGAGCATTTAGGGCGGATTCAGGTGTATCCTCTTGAGAATCGTGACCCGGAGATTGTGGCTGGTATGCTGAAAGAACTGCTGGAGTCGGAACGTACCTACAAGAAAGAAGGAGTGGAAACCGTAACCAGTATCCCCGGCAGAGAAGGCGCTCCAATTATTGTAACCTTAGCGGATATTCACGCGGTGGCGGTACGCGGGTCAACGCGACAGCATGAAGAAATCAAAAATATTATCAAGATACTCGATAAGCGTCTGGCACAAGTGCTGGTCGAAGCGGTTATGGTGCGAGTCAGTAGCAGCGACGCCCTTGATTTAGGCGTTGGATTGCAGAACAAATGGGCGGTAACCGACAAGGCCATATCAGGTGTGTCACCATTCGGGTTAGGCGCGGCCCTGAGCGATGGTATAGTCAGGGGAGTAGGAGGAACAGTGGCATTCTTCGACGATGATCTGGTTTTTGCAACATTAGAGGCGCTGCAGGCCCAGGGCAATTCCAAGATCGTATCCAAACCGCGGATATTAGTGAATGATAACAATACAACAACCATCACAAGCGAGCGACAGGAACCAACAACCAAAACAACAATCCCGGCAGGGTCGGATACGCCAATTACCGAATTCGGCGATTATGTCAGTGCCGGGACGACCCTGACGTTCACGCCGCACATAAGCGAAGGTAATTTTCTGCAACTTGAAATCGATCTGACAGTCGATAGCTTCGACGCAAAGGCGTCGCCAGGTGTGCCACCACCCAAGTCGGTGAACAACCTTAACACCATCGTTAATGTGCCGCATGGTAAGACGATAGTATTAGGGGGACTGACCAGCGTGAGTGACGCGGTAAGCGTGAATAAGGTTCCACTGTTAGGCGATATACCACTGATAGGTGCGGCGTTCCGGAGCGTGTCGCGCACGCAGAGCGAGGCGGTACTGTATGTGTTTGTGCGGGCCTATATTATCCGCAGCGATACAGAGGCGACCAGAGATTTTTCAGACCTGGACGAGATGTCGGAGTTCGATCGGCAAAGACTCGACCGGACAGAACAAGGGTATAAAAAACAACCGATTATCCCGGGGATACCGGAAAAAGAAAGAGAAAGACGCAGTGCGCTGGACGACTGGTACCATGTAGATTAGTGGTGAGTGGTGAGAAAGAGAGAAGAGATAGAACACGGATGATACGGATGCAACGGATTGGCACGGATAAGAAAAGAGAATTCAGAATTCAGAAGAGGAGAAGAAACCACGGATTTCGCGGATTGCACTGGTTAAGAAAAGAAGGTTCTCATCCAAAAAAGTTGGTGATTTTATCAAGGTTTTGTGTACAAAACCTTGGAGTTTAACGCTTTATGGCCTCCGGCATGTTCCGGCATAGCCCACTATCTATGTTGCGAAAGATAAGATAAAGTGTGCCACGGTCATCTTGGCCGTGTTTTATTGCAACAGCAACCAGCCGCGATGATTATGCCGGTTGCTTAAAAGCGATAAACTCCAGTCAGCCTGCGGCTGACTGCTCTTGAGCGATTTTCTACCAACTTTATTGGAGTTGAACCGAAAAGAAAGAATAATTTGAACAGAAGGTAACGAAGAAAGCGAAGAAGAAAAGAAAAGAGAAAGATGGATTCCTGCCTTCGCAGGAATGACAAAAGTAAGAACGCAGGAATGACGGAAATGAGAATGTGGGAATGGTAGAAGTGGGAAGATGAAAAAAGCATTAATTGAAATTGCGCGTAAGACAAATATAGCCGACGTCCGTACTCTGGAAAACTTTTTCGACCAGAACGGCGACAAAAGCCAACGTCTGGATACGGCACTGCTGGATTCAGGAGTGCTGAGCGAAGACCAGATACTACGGCTTTTCGGGGCATATCTCGGACTGGATTTTCTGGAACAGATAAAACCGTCCGATGTGCCGGTCGAGTTTGTGGCAAAAGTCCCGGCGACCTACGCCCAACATCACAGCCTGGTGGCAGTGAAGGCAGAAGATTCGTTGATGACAGTGGCGACGAGCCGACCATTAAGCCTTTACGCAATGGACAATGTGGCAAAACTGCTGGGCTGGAGCGTGAAAACAGTACTGGCGACACAGGCAGTGATCAATACGGCAATCAACACAGCATACGAGCAACGAGTAACCGTACTGGAAGACGTGGCGGGCGAAGTCAATGCCAATAACATCGAAGGACTGATCGGAGAGATGGCTAACTCCGAAGACCTGCTGGATGTGGTGAACCGGCCACCAGTGATCCGATTGGTGAACGATATACTCTTCCGAGCGTTGCAATTGCGTGCGTCAGATGTTCACATCCATCCATACGAACAAAAAATACTCATCCGATACCGAATAGACGGACTAATGTACGATATGCTGACACTGGATTACCGGATTCTGCCGGTAGTGGTTTCGCGTATCAAAGTGATGGCGGGGATGGACATCGCAGAACGTCGAATGGCACAGGACGGCCGATGCAGTGTTCGGATCGGACCGCGCGAGATCGACCTGCGAGTGAGCACAGTTCCGACGGCCTACGGAGAACGGACAGTATTGCGACTGCTGGATAAAAGCACAGGGATATATACGCTGGAAAACCTGGGACTGAGCCAACGAGACTTTAAGCGGATCGACTATGTGCTTGACCGAACGCATGGAGTGTTCTTCGTAACAGGGCCGACGGGCAGCGGAAAAACAACAACACTATACAGCTTTCTGAAACGTATAAACGCAACCGAAAAAAATATAATGACAGTCGAAGACCCAATCGAATACCAACTGGACGCTATAAGCCAGATTCAAGTGGCATCGAAAAAAGGGATGACGTTCGTTACGGCACTAAGACATATACTCCGACAGGACCCGGATGTGATTATGGTAGGCGAAGTGCGAGACCAGGAAACAGCGCGGATGGTTATACAATCATCACTGACAGGACACCTGGTGTTCAGTACGCTGCATACAAACGACGCTGCGGGAGCAATAACACGTATGCTGGACCTTGGAGTGGAACCGTACCTCGTGGCGTCATCGGTGGCGGGAGTGCTGGCGCAACGGCTGGTACGAAAGCTGTGCTTAGAATGTAAAGAAATAGTAAAAGCAGAGTCGGAACAAATGAGAGAACTTGGACTGGGATACGCGGCGTTCGAGCATATCTATCACAGCGTGGGCTGCGAAAAATGCTTCAATACGGGCTATCTCGGCCGAACAGGAATATATGAACTGATGGTTGTCAATGACGATATCAGACAGTGCATCTATCAACGGAAAACCGCAGGGGCAATAAAAAAAGCCGCAGTAGATTCCGGAATGACAACACTACGAATGGATGGACTGGAAAAAGTTGAAAAAGGAGTTACATCACTGGAAGAAGTACTGCGAGTGGCGCATACGGATGAGTATTGAGAGGGGAGAAGTCAGAAGTCAGAAGTCAGAAGTCAGAAGTCAGAAGTCAGAAGTCAGAATTCAGAAGAGAGAAGAGAAGAGAAGAAAGAAGAATGCCGCGTGGGTCAAAGATCCGCCCTACAGAAGAATCCCCCGATTTTACATCGGGGGCTGATGGTAATATAAGATGCCGACGTTCGAATATATAGCACTGAACCAGGACGGTAAGCAAAGCAAGGGCAGTATCGCGGCGGAGTCGGCCAGTACGGCAAGACGGATGCTGCGGAACCGTCGTCTGCACGCTACCAAACTACGCCCAATCCGAGAGGCAGCACAGACCGGCCGCTGGGAACTGTCTCGATTATTCTCCGCACGCAGACGAAGGAACGTATTAGACTTTACCCGGCAATTAGGGACGATGATACCGGCGGGAATAAAACTGACAGAAGCACTCGGAGTGCTGATAACGCAAACCGGTGAACCAAAAATGGCCCAGATTCTGCAAAATGTCCGCGACCAAGTGGTGGCGGGCGAGTCGCTGGCGGAAAGCCTGAAAGAATATCCGGGCTGGTTCGATACGATCTATATCGCTATGATCCGAGTAGGTGAGGCAACCGGAAACCTGGCACGCTCACTGGAAATCCTGGCTGACTATATGAATAAACGACAACGACTTGAAGCCAAAATCAAAGCGGCACTGACGTATCCGGCAATACTGACAGTAGTATGTATCATAGTAACCGTTCTGCTGATGACCGTGGTGGTGCCGCGAATTACTCCAATTATCATCAGCAGCGGTCGGCAACTGCCGGCAGCAACGCGGGCACTGATGAGCCTGAGCGATTTTATGATCCATTACTGGTGGGCAAACCTGCTGATATTGGGACTGCTCTGGTGGGCAGTAAAGCGAGTGCTGGCAACAACAAAAGGACGAATGGCATTCGATAAATTCGTCCTGAAAATACCGGTAACAGGCGAACTGATGCGACAAGGGATCGTGGCAAGGTTCACATCAACACTGGCGGCACTAATAAAAAGCGGGATGCCGATGGCAGACAGCCTGCAGGTAGTGGCAGAAGTGTCCGGCAACGCAGTAATGGAACGTGCAGTACGACAGGCAAGAGAACGAATCATCGCAGGGGCAGATGTGGCGACGCCATTACGAGAAAGCAAAGTAGTAGGGCCGGCTGTGGCACATATGATAGCAGTAGGCGAAAAAACGGGCGAACTGGAAAGTATGCTGATAAATATAGCAGAAAGCATCGAAGAAAGAACCGACATAAGCGTACAACGAATCAGCGCAGTAGTCGAACCGATTGTTATCGTGATTATGGCAATTATCGTCGGATTTATTATTATGGCGGTGATGCTGCCGATATTACAGGCGTCAGATGTGAGTAAGTTGTGAGAAAGAAAGAAAAGAAGAATTCAGAATTCAGAAGAGAAGAGAAGATAATTGCAACGAAAAGATACGAAGATTATTAGTGTGTGAAAGTGTGAAAAGAATGGAAGAGAAGAAAAATAAGGAGAAATGTTGTGGTGCAAAATGAAAAAAAGAACGATTGTCAAAAGAATCGCAGAGGATTTACATTAGTCGAACTGATGGTGGTTATCCTGATAATCGGGTTGCTGGCAGGGATTGTGGGACGGCAAGTAATCACAAGAATCGCCAAGGCCAAAGTAACAACGGCGAGGGTACAAATCGCAATCCTGAAAGGAGCCGTCAAGGATTATTACTTAGACACGGGCGAATATCCAGACGAAGCAACAGGACTGGAAGCACTGGTGATAGAACCGCCAGGTGTTACAGGCTGGGACCCGACCGGATACTTAGATCCGCCGACACTGCCCGGCGACCCATGGGGCTATGAATATAACTATAACTATCCGGGCGAGTACGGAGTGTTCGATATTTACAGCTACGGAGCCGACGGCAAAGAAGGCGGCGAAGCCGAAGAAGCAGATATCTATGATTCCGATGTTACAGGCGGAGGTGAGACGGACGGGTAGATGTGAGTGAATGAGTGGTGAGTGGTGAGAAAGAGAGAAGAGAGGAAGTGTGAAAAGTGTGAAAAGTGTGAAAAGTGTGAAAAGTGTGAAAAG
>DAOWIP010000261.1 GCA_030640865.1 Sedimentisphaerales bacterium
AGGATATATTACTTTCGACAAAAGAATCCCTGCTGCTGGTTGACGCCCATAACGGCGAGATAAAAAAATGTACCGACCCGGATGTTCAGTTGTTGGGATGTGCCTGTTTTTCACCGAAAGGCAAGCAGATATATTATCTGGCGCAACTTCAGGAGAAAAACTCCGATTCAAGCGAAAAAAAGTATGCTTTTAAGTCGTTCAGTCTCCAAAATGAAAAAACGGCAATATTATATTCCGTGCCCGAAGACATCTCCATTATACTTGACAAAGATAGTTTGTGCCAATTTTCCGTTTCACCCGACGGCAGGACGTTTCTCCTCAGGGGGCTTGTAAAAGATGGTAAGAGCAAAAAACAAATGCTTTTATTCTGGGATGGGAAAAAACAGAAAATCGTTGTGATTGAACCCTGGATATCGGAATTATTAAAAAAGCATATCACACGCAAAGTCGAGCATCCGCGGGGAAAGGATCGCAAAATGAAGGCGGCCTCCCTTGGTAATCCTGTTTGTCATCTGGGCGAAGGCCCCGTCTGGAATCCGAAAGAGCAAACCCTGTACTGGACGGACATCCGTGAAAAACGCCTGTGGAAATACAATACTAAAACCCATAAGATCGATATTGCCTGGCAAGGCGATTATATGGTGGGCGGCTTTGCCTTCACTCCTGATAATAATATAGTTCTATGTACCGATAAGGGCGTCTATCTGTTATCGCGCAGCGGCGCCGGGAAAGGCAAACTGACTTTACTGTTCGACCTGCCCCACGAAGGCGAAGGCCGTTTCAATGACATCACCACGGACCCGCGTGGAAGAATATTCGCCGGGACTATGTCTTCGAAAAAAGGACCGGGTACTTTGTACCGTTTGGAGAAAGGCAAGAACCCTGTTCCGGTCCTGCACGATCTGGGAACAAGCAACGGAATGACCTTTTCACTGGACCTTAAATACTTTTACCATACGGACTCCCGGCCGAAGACCATCACCCGTTATGACTACAATATCGAGACCGGAGAAATCAGCAATCCTCTGGTAATTTACCGTGGGCTGAAGGAAAACGGGGCACCCGACGGCATTACCCTGGATACTGAAAATCACATCTGGGCGGCGTGCTGGGGCGGATCGAAGGTGGTTCGTATCAACCCCGCGAATGGCCGCATTGTTTCTGAAATCACCGTCCCGGCCAAACAACCCTCCAGCGTGATGTTCGGCGGGACGGATTTGAACGTGTTATACATCACCTCCGCCTGCCAGGGTGGGGCTGATCTGCGGAAAGGCCTCGACAAGAACGGAAATTTCCTGGGCGGCGAAACATATTACATTCAATTGGACGTTAGCGGCAGAAAAGAGTGGTTAGCCGATTTTTAATAGCTTACGAACATAAAACATCTGTAACCGTTGATTGGGTTACATGGTAATGATGACTTTTAATGCTTCACCAGTTGAGGCGGCTTTATAAGCCTCGTTGATCTGATCGAGAGAAAATGAATGAGTTATCAATTGATCGGCAGGAATTTTCCGCTGGGCTAAAAGTTCAAGGGCAAGTTTATGAATTGTGGGATGGTAAGAAAACGCTCCGATCACTTCGATTTCACCATAGTGTATTAAGTTGCCATTGAAAGTTGTCATAGGATCGGCTTTCGGCAAGCCTCCGAAAAGGATTACCCTGCCGCCTTTGCGTACCATTTCCACCGCACAAGTCTGGGTTTCGGCGACAGGGTTGGCACATATAACGATGTCGGCGCCGACTCCGTTCGTGAACTGTTTCACCTTTTCCACTAAATTTGTCGAGATCGGATCAACGATCATGTCCGGTTTAAATTTACCCACCATTTCCCGACGAGATTTACTGCGCTGTGAGACAATGACTTTCGCTCCCCGCTGCTTTGCCACGGATATATGCAAACATCCCGTAGGACCGGCACCAATGACGACAACCGTATCTCCGAGTTTAGTGCCGGTTTTATTATGCGTGGCCAATACCGAACAGCATGGCTCGGAAACAGCGGCCCATTCAAACGATAAGCCTTCCGGCATACGATGAATAATCCCGTTTTTTAAAATCTCACCTGTTAATACGATTTTTTCCGCAAAGCCGCCCGGATAGCCGGGAGTAATCCCAATAAACTTCAGATTATCGCACAGATTGAACATCCCCCGCCGGCAGTAATAGCATTCTCCACAGTGCACATCGGGCGCTATCGCCAAATAATCCCCAACATTAAAAGCCCGACAATCCACGCCGGTTTCCAACACTATGCCTGCCGCCTCATGCCCCGGTACCACTCCACCGCTTCCGGGTGGCGGCCCTTCCCGCCAACGACGAATGTCCGAGCCGCAAACACCACAAGCTTCTACCTTTAGTATCAACCCATCATCCGGGACAGTGGGCTTGGCGATGTCTTTTAATTCAAAAGTTTTGGGGCCGGTCAAAAAAGCTGCTTTCATTTTTATGTCCTTTTACTGTAACCGTTCACGGATTTAATTTTAGACAGGATTAACTGGATGAACAAGATAAGATTGAAATTATGTTATTGTTGCTCATCAATTATTTTTTTACCAACCGCGCCGCCCGGGTGGGTCCGGCCGAACTGTTCTTTCGTATATCCTCGTAAAGACAGCAAAAGCACACATAATACATCGCACGCCGCACCATTTACCAGTGAACTGCCGGTTGCGATCATTCCATAGGGGTCAACGTCTGAAGGGGCAACAACGTGATAAACGGCATGGCTTAGTTTAGCTAAAGGCGATTGTGGTTTTTCAGTGTGAGCGATGATTTTTGCTCCACGGTCGCGGGCGATTTGGGCGAATTGATTGATTTCACTGCTTTGGCCGCCTTTGGAGATAATATAAACAACGTCTCTTTCCGTAACCGCTCCCGCACCGCCGTGCAGAGCATCGGCAGCACTGATAAACAGTGCCGGTGTTCCACAGCACGCCAGCAGGTGAGCGAACCGCTGGGCAATTGCCCGCGAGGTGCCCGCTCCCGTTATCAGCAGATGGCCCTTACAGTTTAATATCATTTCAACCACCTTTTCCACATTTTCATCTATCTGCTCGGCAATACTTCGCACGGCATTCGCTTCCTGTTCAATTGTGGTCCGTGCCTTCGCAATTAATTTTCCTGAGGTTTGTTTATCCATAATCCTTTCCTTGTAAATCTCAACCGGAATCCGGCGCTACTGCTGTATGGTTTGTTAGATTGATATTGATACCATCGTCTGATGCTGCGCATCAGACGCTGCCACCCGTCGGACACCACCGCCGCTGCGGTTCCGGTGCTCATCGCAATTCGTTCGTGAACAAAAGAACGTCAGGCTCCGAGGGTATTGCTCTACTGTGCCCCATCCCCGGTGCGATCAGGTCTAAGTCCCCATCGTTATCACCATCATTATCAACATCATATACTAATGCATTCGCAACCTGTAATCCTCGACGCTCTGATGATGGACGGTCAGGAATTTCATGCTCAATGTACTTTCCGGAAGGGGTCCGCTCCAGCCATGCATAGTCGGCCACAATGTCCGGCCTGTTGTCGCCATTGATTAACCACCATTCAGTACCAGGTGGAATGTCTCCCTTGGCATCATAGGGACTTAAATCAGCACTATTGATAATAACAGCGATTCCCAGCCTCATTGTCAATCCTGCCCTTTCGGACGTGGTCCATATATAGGTATATCCTGACCTAATTCATATGCACCTAAATCCGGCGCCCGGCCGGTATAGTTGTCGTTAATATTGGGAATGACCATCCCTGCGTCCACTGCGGCGGACCCGGGTCGCAGCCGAAGGTCCGGCGGGTCCCACTCCTTGAGGGCTGGGTCCGGTATGACCACTGGCGCTGCAAAGATGTCAATGTCAACCCGCACTCCATGTTTTTCAGAGGTGTTGGCGCGGAGACTCTCCAGGCTGTTGAATGCTCTACCTCCGATATTACCACGAAAGGGCATGCCCACAGTCCCGTACCCATTATAATCAAAATCGCAGGTTCCATCGACTCTGGGGAAGTTTGCCGCCAGACCAGATCCATTACTGAAATAACCCCCACGAGGAGTGACCCTCCCGAACCGGTCATGAAGACCACCGCCACCGATACCGATATTATTCCGCACAAAAGCGAATGAGACTGCCTGCCCGGTGCGACAGGAAGCGCCGTCACCGGTTTTCACCACAGTGTTGTGCAACAACACATCACCGGTGCTGTGCCGCTCGAGCTTGTAGGAAGAATGAACAAGATTATACATCACATTCCGAATGAAATAGGTCGGCCCGCCCAGACTGGGTTGCGAGCTGACTCCCATGAAACAATTCGTGATGCGATTTCGTAGAATGCGGCAGTTTCCCATACAGAAATCCGCTTCAATCCCGTCGTCCGGTCCGACGTAAATATCGTTGTTATAGATGTCAATACATACCTGTTCGACTGCCCAATAGCCCTCCATCGTGGAAATACAATCGCGAAATCCGACGACTCGGTTATGACAAATGACGTTCCCGGGACCGGTAATCTCGATGCCCTCGCCCATATTTTTCCCGTCCGGGGCCATAGCCTCACCAGTCCAGGGCGTTACGCCCATAACCACGTTATCGGCAATGTAACAATTCTTGGCGCATGTGGGGGAAGGAGTTGGCCCTTCTCTTGCGGGGGACGGGCGCATGCGCCCTGCGACGATCGGTGCCCACCGCGCCAGTCCGCCT
>DAOWIP010000178.1 GCA_030640865.1 Sedimentisphaerales bacterium
AATCCACAGGACATCGATTGTGAGTTCCCATACTAATGTCTGACTGAAAATGTTGTTATTTACACAACGTTGTTAATTAAACAGACCGGGCGTTTGGCTCACTGCCATTCGCCCGGTCTCTTTTATGATAAACTTTATATGTGGCGCCTTTCCACGAAGTGGAGAGGTGTTCTTCATATCGTATTAGTTATAATGATTAAGGAATATAGGTAACTTTTTTGTGGTTTTTTCGCAACAAAAACCGCTTTTTTACCACAGTCCAATAATCAACATAAGGTTATATAAAACATTGTTTTATAGCATAAATCTCCGTCGTAATGTTGTAAAACGGCAACGGATAATAATTTTTCATCTCAGATTTAACGAGTTTTTTATTCGCATAGTACCAGCTTTGGTAGTAAGTTACACGCATAGTAGCGGTTCTTGAGATTGATAAATATATCCTGGCATTAGCTTTGCGCCCACTATAGGTAATACGATATAGTTTTTGGCCCTGAGTTGGGGTAAGTTAAAAGAGAGATATAGGGAAAGCATTCAGGATCATTGTGCCTAACGAGTGAACCGTGATGGTTACAGGCGATCGAGTGTAACTCGATATGGTTAAAGCACTTGAAAGTGAATTGTGATGGCTGAAGCAGAGGAAAAAAGACGGTACAGACGGCTTGATATTCGGCTGCCGCTTGATTTTCGCCCAGAGAATATCAACAGGGGCAATGTCTGGCATACCGTTACGCAAAACGTAAGTACCGGCGGTACCTACTTCGAAACCACCCTGGACGATATTAATGTGGGCGATCGGTTGTCATTGGCCATCGGGGTGGACCCCCAGGATCATCGTTTTCCGCCCGAAGGCAAGATTACATCAGTCGGTGAAGTAGTTCACGTGAACTCTATTGATATTCAATCATCAGGCGAAAACCCGGCCCTGGCCAGATATGGCATTGGCGTTAAGTTCAGTCAAACCCTGAAGTTATCGTTGTAACAATCCGAATACTTCGCTTTTGATAAAGCCTTTTTCAAATCTCCGTTTTATTCATTTTCTTGACAATAGAGATTATATCAGTCATTTTCTACACTATTATGATCAATGGACAGGCCAGGACAATCTTTATCAGTGCCGCTGAGACCAGCGCCGACAAGCACGCCGCGGCCCTTGTGGGACAACTTCGCAGGGAACTGCCTGAGATCGACTGTGTCGGCCTGGGGGGGCCGGCTATGCGGCGGCAAGGTTGTAACCTATTGGAAAACCTGGTAGATAGAAGCGCTATGCTGACCCACGCCATAAGTCAGGTAGGCTCTTATTACAAGCTATTGGGACGGATAAAACGGTATTTTCGAGAGCGACGACCAAGCCTAATCGTGGTGATCGACTCGCCGGCATGGAACTTTCACGTGGCCAAGGCGGCTAAAGACCTGGGAATTCCGGTGTTATATTATATTGTGCCGCAATTATGGGCCTGGGGCGCATGGCGGGCAGACAAGCTGCGGCGTCGAGTGGATCGGCTGGCCTGTATATTACCCTTTGAACAACAATGGTTTAGCGAACGAGATATTCAGGTCGATTACGTGGGACATCCGCTCTTCGATGATGATAATATTGTCAAAACATCCGGCCTCCGCAATGAGAAAAATAACCATAACGACTTTCCCACCATCGCATTACTGCCAGGCTCACGAGGCCATGAGATTGAACGATTATGGCCGGTGATGCTGAAAATCGGCTGTCGCGTTCAGGAGGAATTCCCGCGGGCACGGTTCGTAACCACTGTCGCAAACAAGAGATACGAAAAAATATTGAAGGAGCAGGCCTCCGGAAAGTTAGACGTTGAGATTCGACGAACCAGTATCGAAGCGGTTACGCGCTATGCCGACCTGACCCTGGTGGCATCGGGAACGGCGACCCTCGAAGTAGCCGCCCAGCACTGCCCGATGATCGTTATGTATCACGTGAACCCGGCACTGTGGCATCTGGCGGGACGATGGATAGTAAAATCAAAATACATCTGCCTTGTTAACATCCTGGCAGACAAGGAGTTAGTTCCGGAGTTCATTCCGCTGGGGTTTCGTAAAAAACAGGTAACACGAAAGGTTTTAGAGTTGCTGAACGATACGGATCAACTGCGACAGATGCGTAATGACCTGCGGGAACTTATCGAGCCAATCGTTCAGCCGGGGGCGACTAAAAAGGTAGTGGAGATAATCAAACAAATGCTTCCGAATTATTAGCGGCAGACCGCACATCCCAACAGTAAAATATTGTTTGTAAGTCCTTGTTTCCGGTTCTCAGAAATTAACGTAAGTTCTTATTTCGCATAAAAAGACGATTTTCACTTTTTGTCAATTTTCGGTGAGAAATGTCGGAAACCGTTCATTTATCGCTATTTTCTGAAAACGACGAAAAATATATTATCGAGAATCCGTGGTTTTTGACAGGTTTCGGCCAAAATTTAACAAAAGTGAACAGGTTTTGAGTAAAAGTGAAATCGCCTGAATGTTGAGATAGGGAAGTTAGAGAATAGCACACGGATGACTTGGGGCGGCCTTCGGCCGCAACCAAAATAATTTGATATCGTGCCAAAGGTTGTGGGAAAAGTGTATTTAGCATACTGTCAATATATACCGAAAAAATCTTCCTTTTTCGGTGCTCCGAATTTGACTTTTTTAATTTTTACAAGAGGGGCTGTTCAGCAGGTGAAAGCAACAAACTGAAAAGCAGGATATTTCGTATTATCAGGTATTGTATATAACCTTTTGGTCATACCTAATTTGCTTTCACCTGAAAGTAAAGTATGGAGTAAAAATGACGCCAGCGTCAAAAATACTTTGCCCCCTCGATTTTGGAGTGTTGGCATTGTTTTTGTGACGTTTGTCGGACTTTTGGCGGTTGCATCAAAAATGAAAAGTAAAATTCTCCACCCCGAAAAAGAGTATTTTTTCTCGGCCTTTCTCGGCTTGGTGATTACTTACGACGATGTAAAAAAATAATCACGCATAAAAAACAAAGAATTACAAGATAGTATTACAGATAAAGAAGATCGCGTGGGGCAAAGCCCCACCCTACAGAAGAACCCCCGCTTAACAGCGGGGGCTAAATAAGAGCTTGCTTCTCGGCTGACAGTTGCCGCCAGTAAGCGATAATAAAAATGAATCGAGAACCGCTGTTTCGGCGGTCGTTGAAAAGAAAGGAAAGCTGTTATGCCAAGAGTACGTAAAGGCGCCGCGAGGAATCAAGCCAAGAAACGCATTTTCAAGGCCGTTCGAGGTTTTCGCGGCCCCCGCAGTAAGAACTGGCGATTAGTGAAAGAGTCGTTCCTCCGCGCCGGGGCCACCGCGACCAAAGACCGACGACGACGCAAACGTGAT
>DAOWIP010000258.1 GCA_030640865.1 Sedimentisphaerales bacterium
AAACAGGCTGTCCATAACTTCGATAATGGTTTCTTTTCTTCCCCTGGCAGAGCTGTAGCGGTCGAAAAACTCCGATAAGATATGAACCGAATCTACCACGGCGATAGGCATCAGAAATATCGGGATCATCGAACTCATTATATGGACCGGATAGCCAAAACCGATTAACAGTCCCATCGTCGAGATTACCGTAACCATCGCCACAATCAACGGCGAGATAACCAACATCAGTTTGCGGAAGAAAAGCAGCATCAGCAAAAATATCACCGCCATCGTCAGTGGCGCCGACACCGTCACCTGAATGATCATCTCAGCGCCAAAAGTATCTTCAGCTACCGGCAGGCCCGTGATATAATATTGTTCATCACCGGTGAATTTCGCTGTTTTTTTCTTCAATGCGCTATAGACCCGATAGCTCAAATCCTTGCTCGTCAGCGGCAGATATAAGCAGATCGCTTTGCCGTCTTCGCTGACAAGGGTACCCTTGAGTAGCGGATTCGACAGGGCCTTATCGCGGACCGCCAGAGCTTCTTCCCGGCTCGAAGGCGGCTCGGTCATAAGCCATTCGAATTTTATCTCGCCCGGAGCGCCCTGTTCGATATTATCGACTCTCGACGGGGCCAGCAGATCGACTTCTTTGACGCCGATATATCGGCTGGTATTCTCAGGGTCTTCCCACTGCAATTCTTCCAGGGCGAATTGAGTTAACTCATAAACTCTTTGGAGAGATGCTGGATTAAATACCCCGTTTTCATCTTTGTTATTGACGATGCCCAGCACCACAATATCGCTCAGGGCGAAAGTCTCTTTGGCAAGATGGTGAAAAAGCCGAACCGCCTCATTTTCAGAGAGCATATTCTCCGGATCGGTATCCACCCGTATCAATGGGATCATTGCCCCCAGTACCAGTGTAGAGACAACCATTACTATCGTTATTAATTTGTAGTATTTGACGGATGTGCTTGTTATGGAGTGTTTTATAGTACTCACAACTGCACCTTTCATTTTTACGAAAACGGACATGTTCCTGTGGGGCAGGAATCATTGCCCTGCGATGCAGAACCACTGTCTTGCTTTGTAGAAAAAGTTGATAGTATTCTCTCTAAGGATGATCCTTTACACTTTTCGCAAATGTGTTTAGAGGCATTGGCGGATTTCTCAAGGAATTCCATTACGTGACCACATTTTTTGCATTTGTACTCAAATATTGGCATTATTATAACTCCTTCTGAATATATTAGTTACAGTTGACTATAAACTATCTTCATTAGTCGCGTTACTGTTTGAACGCAGATTAGTCTTTAGAACTCCCAATTGCTCTACTGTAATATCTGCCACTTTTCGTCGCATTGAATAATACATATCCTGGTTAATCCAAGGCATTTTAATAATCTCCTATGCGAACTTAACCGCCTTTGGCGGAACCTTTATCGGTTACCTCAACCTTATAGCTAACAGGGCAAATTACAGAATTGGAGACAAGACAATATTTTTCGGCCAAATGGCTTATCTCCTCTATTTTCTCAAAATGCTTGTCTTTGGCAACTGTTACCTTTGCCTTAACGATTACCTTTGCAAACTTAAATCCTTCGTTTCCCTTTTCAATTTCACCTTCTGCGTCAGAATGATAAGATGTAACCTCAACATCAAACTTTTTCGCGAAAAAGAAAAACGTCAACATAAGACAACCGTTAATGGAGCCGACGAACATCTCCTCAGGAGATAATACACCTGTCTTACCTCCAAACTCAGGAGGCGATGATAATTCTGTCTCGCCCACTCCACGTAAAGAGATACTGCCTGTTTCTCCATCTCTTCGATACACAGTATTCTTAAATATAGTGCTCATAATTGAATCTACTTATCATTTGTGTCGATTAAACTATCCAATAGCTGGTTATATTCGGTTTTGGAACGCAGACCAATAATCCTCTGCACTTCCTTGCCGTCTTTGAAAAATATAACCGCTGGTATTGCGTTAATACTAAACTGACGAGCCAACTCCGGCACCTGATCCAGGTTGACCTGAATGATTTTCGCTTTGCCGTTATACTCTTGCCCCAATTGCTTGATAGTCGGCTCAAGCATTCTGCATGGCGGGCAGCTATGTGAGAAAAAATCCACCAGGCAGACATCGCTGCTTTCCAGAACCTGATTTTTGAAATCCACTTCTTTTTCCAACTGAAGAACCATTGAATCTTCCTTTCTTTTGTTCGACGGCAACTTACTGGAATCGGTTTTCGACAGTGCGAAAACCAGTAAAGTAGCCATCAATATGCCATAAATCGCTCCACGATACGGATTAGCCGTCAGGGGACAACTTCCTGATGTACATTTGCCATAATGGCCCATTAGTGCCCCCAATATCCCGCCGATTATTATTATTACCGCAAATTTAATCATAATATTCTGTCTCCATGCTCCATGTTATTACTTTGCCTGTTGACAGTGGTCATGTATGCAATGTAATAGCTTGATCACGTTCAGGTTCTGTATTCGATAATAGGACTTCGTTCCCTCCCGCCGACAAGCCAATATCCCCCGGTCCTTCATCATATTTAACTGCTGAGAGGTAATGGCGTGCTTTGCTCCAAGAGCGGCAACAATATCATTTACGCACATCTCCCTGTTCTCCAACAGAGCAACTATCTGTAACCTTGCAGGATGGGCTATTGCTTTCAATACCTCCGCTACGTGTTCGGCAGTTTCGCTTCTTATTGTCTCATCCATATTGAACCTCTCTTTTTCAACATCAGCATATTATTATGTCAATATATACTAATATATCGATATGTCAAGCGGGTATCTTTATTTTTTTGACAAAAAAGGTCTTTTGTCGGCATAATCATCGGGAAGTGATGCTGTAAGTGTTTGTATGTAATATGCTTATGTGTCAGAGGGGAGTGGCGGGCAAAAAATTGAAAAAAAATCTTTTTTTTCGTTTGACAAAAGGCATATATAGGACTATTATTATCCTATATGAGACAATTATTGTTTTTTGATAGTTAGCGGAATAGGAGTTGGATGAATATTCTTCGCAAAAATACGGACTACGCGTTGCGGATGATGTGCAATCTGGCTGGCAACTACAGGCAGAGAGCGGTATCGGTCCGAATGCTGGCCCGGCAGGAAGATGTATCGTATCAGTTTGCATGCAAGATACTGCAAAAACTTCAGGTAGCCGACCTGGTGGAAAGTGTGATGGGGCCTGCCGGTGGGTATCGGCTCTGCCGGGAGCCGGAGAAGATAACTATGCTGGATGTGATTCAGGCAATGCAGGGGAATATAACCGTCAATCGGTGTACGGACAAATACGATAATTGTCCTCGTCAGCCGAACTGCCCGGTCAGTATCGTATTACGCCGGTTGCAACGGAATGTAGATGAGTTTTTCGTAAAAGTAACACTGAAGGATTTGCTGAATAATAAATGAAAGGAAAGTAGGGTGCGATGCATCGCACCATTTAACTGAAAGGAAAATAACTATGTTTTGTTATCAATGTCAGGAAACGTTGAAAAACCAGGGTTGTACTGTTAATGGTATTTGCGGCAAGAAAGGAAATACCGCGAATCTCCAGGACCTTTTAATCCATACGGTAAAAGGAATTGCCGTAGTCGCGGAAAAGGCCGGGACGGTTGACAAGGAAGTCGGACATTATGTCGCGAAAGCCCTCTTTACAACTATCACAAATGTAAGTTTCGATGATGATCGTCTTATCGATATCATCAAGCAGGGATTAGCTCTTCGTGACGAAGTCAAAAACAAATACAACGTTTCCGGCGACTTGCACGACTCAGCCGTCTGGAACGCTGAAACTAAAGATGAATTTCTGAAGAAAGCCGAAACAATCGGCGTCCTTGCCACAGAAAACGAAGACGTCCGCTCATTGCGTGAACTCCTCGTCTATGGACTAAAAGGCGTCGCTGCTTACGCCGATCACGCGGCGGTTCTCGGCTTCGAAGATCAATCGGTATTCGATTATCTCGTGGAAGGGATGGCTTCAACCACTAAAGATGTCATTATCGGAAAAATGATTGCCAATGTCCTGAAGGCCGGCGAGGCGGCTGTGAACGCAATGGCCATTTTAGACAAGGCAAATACCGAAACCTATGGCAACCCTGAAATTTCCGAAGTAAATATCGGCGTTGGTAAAAATCCGGGTATTCTTATTTCGGGCCATGATTTGAAGGATATGGAAGAACTCTTAAAACAGACGCAAGGCACCGGCATCGATGTTTATACCCACGGCGAAATGCTTCCGGCGAACAGCTATCC
>DAOWIP010000271.1 GCA_030640865.1 Sedimentisphaerales bacterium
GGCTTAACCGCCTGCTCACCGCAACAAAACACAAAACCATCATCCGACTGCAAGTACCATTCTGCTGTTGCATCTTTCAGTATCTCGTTGCCGAACCATGAGACAAGCAAATCCACATTGAACGGCTGGCCCGCCCGCAGATTTCGCTTACGCTGCTCGTCCAGCAGCAGCACGCTTGGGCCATTATAAGCGAGAACGTCGTCCACCGAATCTCCGGGTTTGAGTTCATCAAACTCATTCATAAGGCCGCAACCATAGCCGGTCCTATGCCAATGGTTATCATTAGCGCCAAGCATATCATAACCGGCGACGCGATGAGTTTTCCTGGCTGTTTCAACCACATCCTTGCGCAGCAGCCGTTGCCATGCGCATGAGTTGCGATAGTATAGACTGGCACGCTCAAGCAAACCTTTATGAGCAAGGTTTCGACGGATGCTGGCGAACAGCGCAGTACCTATGCGACTCCCAGCGTAGCGATGTTCCAGGTCCAGGTTCAGATAGCAGCCGATGATACCAAGCTCGTGGCTTAGACAGGGACGCTCATATGCTGCTAATCGCTTGTCAATTTTACGAGGCTCACCCCCCAATGTCCCGTAGCTCAGCATTCCCCACGCATATTGTCCGAAGACATCGGAGAAGCTCTTGAGTTTCTCTAATCGCACGGGGTTGTGCGGGTACGGTTCCTTAACAAAGCCATCACCGAAGTATATCTTTTTCTGGAAGTAGTATTCAACACCGCGAAGTGCTTCCTGTGGATTGAACAGAGCATCGGGTGCCAACTTGCGGCAATCCGAAGCACACTGGCGCAGAAACTCTATCTTGGCCTCGTCAAGTAGTTCTTCATTGCCGCAACAATATATCACTACCGACGGGTGCTTTCGGCAAAATTGAAGGATATCCAGCCATTGGGTTTGTTGGAAGCCCCGCGGCGGTTCGACCTGGATAAGCATCCCTAATTCATCGGCGGCCTCCAGGTATGGCTCTAAGGGTACAAACGTATGAAAACGCAGCCAATTAAACCCCAACTGTTTCAATCTCTGGATATGTTGACGATAAAATTGTACATCGGTCGGTGGCGTGCAGCTTCGGGGGTAATAGGCGATATCGCAAACGCCCCGGAGATAAATCGGGTTTCCGTTGAGCCGAAGACCGAATCCTTTGGCTGTCAGCCTGCGCAGACCGAAACGCTGATGATGCATATCAATGCACTTCCCGTCGGACCAGAGACTGATTTCAATTTCGTAGAGGTTCGGCTCACGATCAGACCACCTCTTCATTCCCAGCATCCCGGTTGTCCATTCGAGCCACTTGCCGGAAGCGGACTTTGCAGACATCGTGCCGTTCAACCGCCGGCGCGCCTGACCCAGCGTCTGTCCGTTTTGTCGGTCGTACACCTTCCACCGCAATTCAGCATCTGTAATTTGGCCTTTAAGCTCAACACGCCAGTTTAGTTTGTCATCCTTTGGATGGACATATAAATCGGCAATACGTATAGGCCCTGCGACCTTCAGGGTAACAGGGCCGAAGATACCCGCGCTGCGACCCTTGTAACCGCGAATCATGCAGCCTAATAAATCTGTTCGCGTGTTGTCCACCGCAATGATCAGCTCATTGCTCCGACCAAAATGCAGGTTGTCCATCAGCGGTACCTCCCACGTCGTGGAAAGGCCCACGTGGTGGTGGACACATCGGCCGTTGACGTACACCCATGCTTCCATAACTACCCTGCCGATGTGTAACGTGATTTGCCGCCCATTCCAGTCCGCGGGGACGTTTATTTGCCTGCGGTACCAGCCTGTACCCAACAGGTACGGTAGCGAAGCATCGCTAGAATATGTCTTTACAGGGTATTCTATGACATGAGCGGGATTAAAATTGGCGTCTGACCAGAAACTATGTGCTCGAAGACGCCCCAGGTGGTCATCCCAGCATGCTGGCACCGGCATTGTCGTTTTGAATGCATCGCTCTCGGGCGTCTGCTCTGGATGATGCTTTGTGTAGGTAAAATCCCAATTTCCGCAAAGGTCAATAACCAACGGCAATGAACTATCAACTGCTGCCTACGAACCGACCGGCATTAACATCAGACACAACCACAGAAGCCAATAATTTTGAGTTCTCATTAGTGTTCTCCTTTACAACTTTGGTTAAAAACCTTCTTCTATCATTTTTAGCTCATCGAACAGAGTTAATAATCATGGCCGGAAATATTATATCGATGACATTTCTTATAATAGTGTTTTTCCTGGTGCATGCCGTTATTATAAAGCCTGTCCTTCAACTGTCAATTACAACAAGAGCACCTCTGCTACGCAGAAAGGTGCCACGCAGAAAATTTGTCATTAAACAGGTGGGCACCCGGCGATGTCTCAAAAACAGGAAAATGAGGCGAGCCGGCCGAAATGTAAATAATTGATGTAAGTCGTTATTTTTCATATCAGAAAATTGCTGTAAGTCTTTATTCCGCGTAAAAGACGGGTTTTTTACTTTTAGTCGATTTTATTCGAAAATGGCCCGGAAACCGTTCATTTTTTGTGATTTTCTGAAAATGGCGAAAAATAATTTCATTAAAATGAACGGTTTTCGCGGGTTTTCGGCAAAATTTAACGAAAGTGAACCGGTTTTTGA
>DAOWIP010000225.1 GCA_030640865.1 Sedimentisphaerales bacterium
CCTGCCTGCCCAAACGATTTTTCTCTCGATTTTTACGGAATTTCAATCATTTTGGTATTTGTTATTGTTGCACTTCAGATTAAAGTTTACATTTTTTTAAATAGTGAAATAATTTCCAAAGTCATTCCGCAGCATAAATAGTATACCTGTTGCGAAAGGCCAATTTGCATACTGTTACCCCCGCGAAAGCATGTCCCTGCAAAGGCAGGGAACGTGGGCACCGAGCAAAGAAGATGGATTTCTGCCTTCGCAGGAATGACAAAAACTGTCTCACAGCATAAATAATACAAAAAGATCGCCATAGCACAATCTTTATTTGTAACCGTTCACGTTTTTTACAGGTTGTTTTCTTTCGCCCTTTCAGGGCTAATAAAAAGAAGAAACCCCCGATATGAAATCGGGGGCTAATTGAGGTTGTTGTCGCAATTCTTCCGGGGGCTTACGCCACCCGGCTATGCGCTCTTTCGGCCCTTCGGGCCTAATAAAGAAATGGTGCGACTTCATCGGCACCCTACTTAATTGATAGAACCGGAAACCATGCTTAAGCTTGCTTATGCTTTGCATAAGCTACGCGTAAAGCATGCCACCCAACTGTGTTATACCCATCGGGTGTGAAATTGCGGCGAACGCGAAATTACTTGACAGTTGTGTTTCTGCATTATACTGTCAGCATTATATTGACGGCAACCACTATTGCCTTATATGGTGCGATATATTTTTAGTGAGGAATTCAAATGCACAGCAAACAGATCATCACTCTATGGGCGATAATTCATTTGGCGGTTTCGGGGGGTGTCGGGGCGGCGGCAATAAAGCTGAATGAACAGCCGGTGGAGGAGAGGGAATGGGGGTATCGGCCGAGGGAAGGTGAGGTGTCAGGGGTAAATCCGCCTGGTTTTGTTTGGCGTTATCAAAAAGGATTGGTCTGGGAAACCGAGTGCGCCCGCGATAAGCGGTTCAAGGATGTGGAGTACCGCGCACAGGATGTGGAACTAAATGTTCATTGTCCAACGCGAATTTTCAAGCCGGGTATCTATTATTGGCGGTATCGGGGTAAGGACGCGAACGGGCATTATACCAACTGGAGTCAAGTACGCCGATTTACCATTTCCGCCGAGGCGGCGGCGATGCCTATGCCTACTCGTGAAGAATTATTAAAACGAATTCCCAAAAGCCATCCGCGATTGTTTATGCGGCCGGAAAAGGTGGGACATCTGCGGGAATTGGCTAAGGGTAAGATGAAAAAGGAATACAAAAAACTGGTGCGCCAGTGCGAGAAGATATTGAAAAAACCACCGGCCACGGAGGAACCGCCACTATATCCCGAAGGAATAAAGTATGGCAGCGATCCCTGGCGTAAGATTTGGTGGGGTAACCGCACATATACGACCAGGGCGCTGAACGGTGCGGCGACGCTGGCCTTTACGCGGCTGCTTGGAGGTGAGGAAAAATACGGTCTGGAAGCAAAACGAATACTATTAGAATGCGCCAAATGGGACCCGAAAGGAAGCACCGGCTACCTCTACAATGACGAGGCCGGGATGCCCTATAATTACTACTTTTCCCGTACATACAGCTTTGTGAACGATCTGCTGAGTGAGCAGGAAAAAGATGTCTGCCGTCATGTGATGAAGATTCGCGGTGAGGAGATGTACCAGCATTTGTGGCCGCGTCATTTATGGAAGCCTTACAGTAGCCATTCGAATCGGGCGTGGCATTTTCTGGGCGAGGTGGGAATAGCCTTTCTCGGCGAGGTCGAGGGGGCCGAGGACTGGGTCTGGTTCGCCACCAATATCTTTTTCAATATGTACCCGGTCTGGAGCGATGACGACGGCGGCTGGCACGAAGGGGTGATGTACTGGTCCAGTTATATCGGTCGTTTTACCTGGTGGGCGGATGTGATGCGGGAGGCTATGGGCATTAACGCATATAACAAGCCATACTTTTCCAAGGTCGGCTATTATGCGATGTATCTGATGCCGCCGGGTAAGGTTAGCGGTGGGTTTGGTGATGGGGCGAATCGTAGAAAGGCCTCAAACCTTGTGCCGCTGATGAGCCGGCTTGCGGCGCAGGCAGGCAACAGATATTGGCAGTGGTATGTAGAACAGATGGGTGGGGCGGTTGTAACACCCGGCTACGTTGGGTTTGTCCGGGGCGCATTGGCGAAGGTTGAACCCAGGGTGCCCGATGACCTGCCGACGTCCCGGCTGTTTAGAGGCATCGGACAGGCCTACCTTAACACAACATTGATTAGTGCCGACGAAGACGTGCAGGTTATCTTCAAGTCGAGTCCAATGGGTACACAGTCGCACGGTAATGCGGCCAATAATTCATTTACACTATGGGCATACGGTCAGCGATTGCTTGTCCGGTCCGGCCATTATGACAGCTATGGCAGCAAACACCATAAAGACTGGGTGTGGAGCACGCGGTCGGTCAACAATATAACGGTCAATGGTCGTGGGCAAGGTAAGCGTACGTCAAAGGCGCGGGGTGAAATCGTCGCTTTCAAGACGACGCCATCAGTAGATATTGTTGTCGGTGAGGCGGGAGCGGCTTACGAAGTGCCGCTTGAACGTTTTACGCGGGCTGTTATTTTTGTCAAGCCGGAGTTGATAGTGGTTTATGATCGTCTGGAGGCCAAAGAAAATTCGACTTTCGAATACCGGCTTCACGCGATCAAGGAAATTGAGGTTAAAGGTCAACATAATATTATGGTCCGCAACGGCGATGTGGTCTGCAATATTGACTTTCTCACACCGGCGGGACTGACCTTCAAACAAACCAATCAGTATGATCCCAACCCACGTGAGCGGGTCAAGCTGCGGGAATGGCATCTGACGGCGGCAATAACAGAAAAGAAAAAACGGATGGAGTTTGTAACGCTGTATCGGCCCCATCGGGCAAGTGAACATGTGCCGGGCGAAGCGAGGCTGAAACAGGTCGAGGGAGGTTATGCGCTGTGGGTAAAACTGTCCGATGGTGAGTTCGCGGCGCTGCTGCCTACTGACGATCAGGCTGAGTTGGCCGGTTTTGGGCTGAGCAGTAAAGGAGCGATCAAGGCAAGGCTTAAGCGAGCCGGCTCGACTGAAATTATAGGGTTATGATAAGCTAAATCGGTAGTAATCCACAGTATATATTTTGTAAAATATTTGTAACGAATCAAAATATCGAGCGTCTATAATATTATGAAAACATTTATCACGATACTTATCACGGTTTTTGTAACATCTGTAATACTTTTTGGCGTCTGGATGGCATTAAAAGCCAGAGGCAAGCTGAATAAGGAAAAACCAACCGTGGTTCGCATAGAAAAGCCCGTAAAAGGTGAATTGATAGAGTTTATCAATGCGCCCGGCCAGGTTGAACCTATCAAGAAGGTGTCGATAAGGGCCAGGATTTCGGCCCAGATAGTGGCACTTCCCTTCGAAGAAGGCGATAAGGTGGCCAAAGGCGATCCCACGGCCGGTTCCCAATCTCAGGGGTCAGTATTACTGCAACTGGATGACAGCGACCTGAGGGCGGAGCTGCGTTCGGCCAAGGCCCGTTACGCGGCCCAGGAGGGGCAGATAGAGGTAGCCAAAATCGATATTGAAACCCGCGGGGCTACTATCGAAGGCGTTATGATTACGCTGGCCCAAGCCGAGCGTGAACTTAACCGTCAGAAAGAACTGTTAAGAAGTAAGGACATCAGTCAGGACGCGGTGGAAAAGGCTCAAAGCCGTGTTGACGAATTGAAGACACAGTTGAGAGCAGCGGAAAACGGGCTGAAAAACGCGGAACTATCAGTTTTGATCTCGCAGCATAATCTGGATGCGGCCCAGGCAAATATCTCCCGCGCCGAAGACAGTCTGAGCTATACGACTATTACCTCACCGATAGACGGTGTGGTTACCCGCGTCAATGCGGAAGCAGGAGAGATGGCAACAGGTTCGACTTATAATCCGGGGCCGGTGATTGTAGAAGTGGCA
>DAOWIP010000195.1 GCA_030640865.1 Sedimentisphaerales bacterium
CGCAGAAGTATATGCCCAGCCGGCGTTGCGGGCGGGGGCGGACGATTTCATGGTATGGCCCATACCGCGGACGGAGTTGCGAGCTTGCCTGAACGGTGCCGGCAAAAATATTGCGGGCAGACATGGCAGCGGGACAATCAGGCCGGAATTGGAGAGGCTTTTAGCCGAAGCCGCACCGGAGGAAAGCGTCAGGGAAGAATCGATCGGGCCGGGATTTTTGCGGCGTTATCAGGCTCTGGCAAGTTTAGTACCGAGAGGTATTTCTGTCCTGATTGAAGAGGCGCAAAGAGTACTGGCGGAGGTGTTGGGGGTGGAATGGGTCAGAATTTACAGTCCCGAAGTCAACAAAGAGGCAAATGAACAACACAAGCGGGAAGGTCAATCGGTACCGCTGACAGGGCCGAGTGGCCAAGCTGGAGAGATGATTGTAGGCCCGCGACTACCGGGAAGGGACGAGGTTGATCCAAAGGAAATGGCTGGGTTTATCGGGACATTGTTATGCCTGGCACAGCGGGATGAAGCGCTGAAACGGCTGGCTATGACCGATGAGCTTACCGGGGCCTACAATCGGCGTTACCTGGAACATTTTCTACGTCAGATGATCAAACAGAGCGGGCACGAACACACGGAATTAACGCTGCTGCTCTTTGATATAGATGAGTTTAAATATTACAACGACACTTACGGTCATGGTGCGGGCGACGAGGTATTACGGCAGGCAATTCGCTTGACGCGGCGATGTTGTCGGGAGCACGACGTGGTGGCGCGGATAGGTGGGGACGAATTTGCGATACTGTTCTGGGATTCTGGCTGTCGGCGGCAGATTTTCAACAGGGACAACGACGGCAACCATCAGGAACGGCAGACTTCTGACCAGACTTCTGACCAGAGTTCCGACCAGCGAATGAAATCGACATTGTCATCAAAAAGTCATTCGGAAATGGTAATGTTTATAAGTAACAGGTTTCGCCGGTTGATGATGGCCAACGAGTTTCCCGGTTTGGGGCCGGAGGCACGTGGTGTACTGACGATTAGCGGCGGACTGGCCGGTTTCCCCTGGGACGGCCGAACAGTGGAGGAACTGCTGGCAGCAGCGGATGAGGCACTACTACACGCCAAGAGGAGCGGAAAAAACCGTATCTACCTGGTCGGTCAGGAGCCGAAATCGCCGGCGACCGGTTAACCCTCCGTCTCGACCCGCACATGCAGGTGTGCCACGGCACAATGTCCGCGTTCGTTACATCGTTTGACGGTAACTATGTAGTCCCCCGGTTTTTTATAGCGATGGGTTGTAACGGCATATCCATGTGGCGCGCGCGATTTTATATTGCCGTCGGATTGCACTGTTACTTTGGGACTGCCGTCACCGAAGTCCCAAACTTCCCGGCCGGACGTTGTATGGAATGATCGTACCGCAAATATAATCTTATCACCGGGTTTGATGTCGAACATTGGGTCGTAGCAGGCGTGGATAGCCGGGGGCAGGTAGTCCGGATGGTCTTTGTCGAAAATCTGAACGACTGAAAAATCGTATCCGATGTTTCCTTCGTCGTCAGTAATCTTGAGAACTTCACTATAGGTGCCGGGAATTTTATAGCTGCGTTCAACTTTGTCTCCGAGTACAGTTGACCCATCGGAGAGACTCCATTTATATCGGGTAATCTTACCGCATTTACTCCATGATCGGGTCCCGTCGAGTACGACCTTTTCGCCGGGCCAGGCGACATGGTGCGGTCGCGCTACTGCGATAATATGAGGGTTGTACTGCCGCTGGTACGCTTCCCATACAAAGCCATACGCGGCCTGAACACCCAACTTACCGGATGACAGAGAACTGCGAATCGAAAGATGCAGGTGGGACCACCCGCCGCTTTGGCCTTCCTTGCCAAGCGTGCCGATTTTTTGGCCCATCTTGATACGCCTGCCCGGTTGAATAGCGGCGTCGATTGTTTTTAAATGGGCATAGCAGTAGAACCAGCCCCGATCATCAATTATATAAACTTCATCGTAGCGGGCTTTAACAGAATGGTGATAGTATTCTGATATTGGTAATCCTTTGGTGCCGGAGGTGATAATCAGTCCATCGGTAGCCGAGACAATCTCTACCTCATCCTCGACCCCGCCGAAGTCCAGGCCCCAGTGATAGTATATTTTTTTATTGTCGGGTTTTTCGCCTCCGTCCACATAAACCGGTTCGTTGGCCATCTGGGTATCGTTGGCGAACCACCGCTGTTTGAGCGGATAGACAAACGTACCCGGCGCAAGAAGGGGCGAACCCCCCGGCCAAAGCCTCAACCGGACATCCTTGCCCAGCTTCCAATGCTCGGATTTACAGTTTTTCTGATAACCCCTCGTGATTGGGCAATTGATCCGCACACCGGCAACGGTCGTGGGCAGATGATAGGTTGCGCTGACAAGTGTTACCGTTTGACCATTGACCAGGACATCCACCTCAGCGCGGCGGACGGC
>DAOWIP010000223.1 GCA_030640865.1 Sedimentisphaerales bacterium
CAACGTATTCGCTTTCATCCACGATCAGGTCTTCGGGATAGGGATCGCGGGCATAGGCAAACTGTTCTGGTTCCTCATCGACCATACCCAGCGAATTCAGTATTATATTAGTTATCGGCGCGGCGCGAAATCGCCCTGCGGATGTCGGATCGGAACAGCCCGACAGGGCAGCAGTTACAATCGATACCGCCGCGCATAATGCATAGACCGGCAATCCAGATAGCCGTGCCTGTTTTTGCTTTACCTTTTTTCGATCTCCCATGAATACTCCATGGCTGAAATGATTGCTTTCCATATCACCTTTGCCAAATGGGATTTTTAAAAACTCCACTGCCACATTTATCCAGAACTACACTAATACCTTCGAATGGTACTTCTGTTCTACGTTAAATTTTTATGTTATCCGGCGATGATTTCCTCATCTATTATCGGATTTTGCTAATCTTAACTTTATTTTATATCTGCTTGCAATTACAGGATTTAGATAATATTATCACTCCCGGAAACGTCCGGATAACCAGCCCCTTACTGAGAGAGCATCACTATCGCCCGTTTCAGTGTTGATATGTCCGTTCAGCATCGGCTTATCTTGTTTACCAGTCTTTTATGAGGCTTTTCCAGATTTCTATAGAATTGTTTTTTATTCAGAATTTCCCACTGCCTCTTTTTGCAATAATTCACTGTTATTAAAGCTTTTTCACCCGCCTTTCCGAGAATGATAGTATAAAGTGAGATAATTATCGGGCCTAACTTCTTAATACAGGGCTGCTTAGGATGAAAATAGTTATTATCGGTGCCGGCGGTCACGGTCGAGTCGTACTGGACATCCTCCGCAACAATCATCAGTTCGAGGTGGCTGGTTTTATCGATACCAACCAAGCCCTGCATCGGCAATCCATAGACGGTATCGAGGTGCTCGGCAATCTTTCCCTGATTCAAAAACTACAGGAAATGGGCATCGGCGGAGCCTTCGTAGCCATTGGCGATAACCGTGTCCGACAAAAATATGCCGCCTTCCTGGCCCAGGCCGGCGTCAGCCTCGTCAGCGCCATCCACCCCGGAGCCAGCGTAGCCGGCACCGCTCAAATCGGTAAAAACGTCGTAATTGCCGCTGGCGCAAACATTTGTACACACGTTACCATCGAAGATTCCGCCATCCTCAATACCGGTTGTATCATCGATCACGAGTCAGTCATCCACCGGGCCGCCCATATCTGCCCCGGCGTTAAGCTGGCCGGGCATGTTCGGGTAATGGAATCGGCCTTTATAGGCATCGGAGCCACAATCATCCAGGGAATAACTATCGGTGAGTCAGCGGTAGTGGGAGCCGGCACAGTAGTATTGCAGGAAGTACCTGCCTTTACTACAGTTGTGGGCGTTCCGGCCCGCATCGTCAAGCCCAGTCATATAACCGGCATTACGACTAAAAGAGTGAATTTACAGCCCAGTACCGCTGATCTCGAACCGGCCCGCTCCATAATAAAACGCCCTCAACGACGAAAACCACTGCCCATCCCAACAGCAGTTGAAGTCTAACAGGCAACGACGACACCTCCCAATGAGTAAATCACTCAAACGGTCCTACTTATTACTGCCGAAAACTATGTTTTGTTCGTATGATTGCATAGTCATATTTTCAGTTCATCAAATATGAATGTAAGTCCTTATTTATCGTTCCGGAAAATCGACGTAAGTCCTTATTTCGCATAAAAACCGGGGTTTTCACTTTTGGCCAATTTACGGCAAAAAATGCCGAAAACCGTTTGTTTTTTGCACTTTTCTGAAACGTAGCGAAAAAATGTTTGTGGAAATCAGTGGGATTTAACGGCTTTCCAGCAAAATCCGACAAAAATAAGCCGCTTTTGAGCAAAAGTGAAGTCGCCCAAATGTTAAGATAGGTAAGCCAAAGAAAAATATAAAATATAAAACAGACAATGGTAAATTGAGGAAGTCAGAGATAAGAAAATTGATGTATAAATTTTTTCAGCCACAAAAAAGATAAAATAATTATTGCCACGAAGTAGCAAATGCGAAAGAATATTGAGATGGAGAAGCACAATGAATAACGAAGTACCCGAAGATATAATGGCTCCTGAGAATCTCAAGCGAGCGATGAAGGCGTTTAAGAAGCGGCTCAAATTGACGAGGCTTGACGATGAGTCCAGTCTGGGGCATGG
>DAOWIP010000420.1 GCA_030640865.1 Sedimentisphaerales bacterium
AAGGCACTACTATGTTCCGTTATGAGCGTTTTCATTTTGACGGCACCAGCTTGTCCGGCGGTTGAGAAAAGTATGGAATTAACCGCATTGAACAGTATGCAGCGGATAGGCCAGGACGATACGCCCACCGGACCGCGTCAGGTACAGATCAAGGCGGCCAAAAACGAGGTGGAATCGTTTCAGGTCGTTGTGGCAGCAGGTAAGAAAACCATCAAGGTTGTACACGCTCAGATGAGCGATCTGCTCGGTCCCGACGGCGCCAGGATTGCCAAAGAAAACATCAAGCTCTTTCGCGAAGAATATGTCCGGGTCAGAAAGTCCACTCCACGGGCCAAACTTGCTCCGGGACTATACCCCGATCCCCTGGTTCCCTTTATCAATCCGATAACCGGCAAGCCAATCGAACCCTATACCCGTTATCGAAAGAAATGGGGCGAACCGGTAATTGTCAAAGGGCATGACATGTATGCGCTTCCCTTTGATGTGTTCCAGGGTCAAAATCAGCCTATATGGTTTGATGTGTACGTACCGAAAAACATACCGGCAGGCGTATATAAAGGAAAATTCAGCGTTACCGCCCAGGGAAGAATTTCAGCGGAAATCCCGGTAACTCTGACAGTATGGGATTTTATCCTCCCTGACGGACCGACCCACAGAAACCATTTCGGCGGTTTCGGCAATATCCCACGTTTTTTCGATGTCGAACGCGATTCCCAGAGATATAATGAGATTGAATTACGCTTTTGCCGGGGGTTGGCCCGGCACAGAATCAATCCGCCCATTCTCCGCCGACTGCTGCCGGAAGTTAATGATGACGGCTCCCTGAAAATTACAAAGAAAAGGACCGAGGCGTTAAAGAAATTTATAGACCAATTTCATATAACCGATTTCGAGATTCCAAGAGCACCCTTTTTCGAACTGCCCCATTTGACTTCACGACCCGATTATAAATATATATCACCGACCGACAGAAAAAAGACCCAACGATACTATCGGGAATATTATAACTATCTCAAAGAAAACGGCTGGGAAAAACGGGCCTACTTATACATGTTCGATGAACCGAACCTGAAAGAAAACTACGAACAGGTTCTGGTCCTGGGCGAGATGGTCCACGAGACGGTTCCGGAGTTGAAATGTTTTGTAACCGAACAAACCTACCCACAGAATCCCTCCTGGCCCGACATCGATCCGGCAGCGGATATATGGTGTACTCTCTGGTCGTTCATAGACCGTAAAACCATCAACGAAAGGATTGCACACGGCGACGAAGTCTGGTCTTATACCGCCCTGGCGCAAAGAACGTCCAGAAGTCATCCGGAGTATAAACGGCTTAAAAATTTCGATCCGCCCTACTGGCACATCGACCAGCCCCTGACCTCCTATCGCGTTCCAACCTGGATCAACCGACAGTATAACATCAACGGACTGGTATATTGGAGCGTTTACTGGGACATAATCACCATGACCGTAATAGAACCCTGGACACTGCCGGCCCATCCCCATAGACAACATTTCAACGGCGACGGGTATCTGTTTTATCCCGGAGGACCCTGCGGAATGGATGACGCTATAGACAGTATTCGAATTAAAAACATAAGAGACGGTATGGAAGATTATGAGTATTTTGTCCTGCTGGAGAATTTAGCCGATAAAGAAACGGTAAAAAAAATTGTTGATACGGTTGCCCCGGAATGGTGGAATTTCTCCGAAGACCCGGCCACTATTACCGCCGCCAGGGAAAATCTCGCACGGGAAATCCTGAAGCGAAAAAAACATGCCGATTCCAAATGAAAACGCCCGGCAGCGACGGGTGGCAGCCACCGAGTCTTCGAGGTGGATGGTTCATCGGGTGGCATGCTTTACGCGTAGCTTATGCAAAGCATAAGCAAGTTTAAGCATGGTATTCCAACCCGGTGGCATCTTTCTGTATTTCAGAGAGGTGTTCTTTGACCGATTTTCTGTCATTCGTCATTACACATACCCGATGGGTATAGCGGGAGCACAAGCGATGTATTTACTTGGTTATGATGTTGGTAGTTCTTCTGTGAAGGCCACGCTGCTGGAGGCGGAAACGGGTACGGTAGCGGCCTCGGCCGCCTCGCCGAAAATAGAAATGCCGATTACGGCACACGCACCGGGCTGGGCGGAGCAGTCCCCGGCCCTGTGGTGGGAGCATATCAAAAAAGCGACCGCGGATGTTCTGGCCGCGGCACGGATCAAGCCGACGGAGATCGCGGCTATTGGTATTTCATATCAGATGCACGGCCTGGTTCTGACTGACAAAAACGGACAGGTCTTGCGGGACGCTATTATCTGGTGCGACAGCCGGGCCGTGGAGATTGGAGAAAAGGCGGCCGAAGCAATCGGTGAAGAAAAGTGCCTGAAACGGCTGTTGAACTTCCCGGGCAACTTCACAGCGTCGAAGTTGAAATGGGTAATGGAACACGAGCCGGACATCTTCAAGCGAACGCATAAGATGATGCTGCCGGGGGATTATATTGCCTTCAGGCTTACTGGCCGGATAAAAACCACACCTTCCGGTTTATCTGAGGGAATTTTATGGGATTTTCAGGATCAGCAGGCAGCGGCTATAGTTCTGGATCAGTATGGAATTGATCGGGACTTGCTCCCTGAAGTTGTCCCGACGTTCAGTGTACAGGGCGAACTCACCAGCAGCGCAGCGGCCGAACTACAACTAACAGCCGGGACTAAGGTATCTTACCGCGGCGGGGACCAGCCGAACAATGCCCTTTCGCTTAATGTCCTTGAGCCGGGTGAGATCGCGGCGACGGCCGGTACGAGCGGGGTGGTTTATGGTATCGGTGAACAGAGCGATTATGACCCGCAATCCCGCGTCAATACGTTTGTGCACGTTAATAACACACCGGAACGGCCCCGGTATGGTGTGCTGTTATGCTTGAATGGGACCGGAATCCTCAATAGCTGGCTCAAACATAACGTAATGGGCGGCGTCGAAGATTATGAGCGAATGAACGAACTGGCTTCTCAAGTGCCAGTGGGGGCGCAAGGACTGCGAATACTGCCTTACGGCAATGGAGCGGAAAGGACGCTTGGGAACCGGAACATTAACTGTTCGATACACGGCCTGAACTTCAACACGCATCATCGCGCTCATCTTCTGCGAGCCGGCCAGGAGGGGATTGTATTCGCCCTGAATTACGGCCTTGATATTATGCGGCGGATGCACCTGAAAATCGAAAAGGTTCGCGCTGGTGATACGAATATGTTTCTTAGTCCTCTGTTCGCCTCGGCCTTCGCTACAGTAACAGGGGCCATTGTGGAATTATATGACACGGACGGTTCGCAGGGTGCCGCGCGAGGTGCCGGCCTGGGGGCCGGCATTTATAAAAACTATAA
>DAOWIP010000542.1 GCA_030640865.1 Sedimentisphaerales bacterium
ACCCAGCCGGATTCCGTTTCAAACAGACAATCAATTACACCACGGACCAACACCGGTTCGTTTTTATCCGCTGCGCTTAGCGACGAAAAAGGCTGCTGCGACCTTTTTGCCTCATCGCGATATATTTCCCCGACCGGTACGGCCAACGTAAAAGGCCATTCACGATACAGGCCATCACAATGAGCGAGCATTTTTTGGCCCAGTTCTGAAATAAACAGGCGGGCGACGGCAGATAAATCAATATAGTCGGCCTGTTTTTGGGTAAGAAATCCACGTCCGACAATTTCACGCAATTGGCCGGCAAGTCCCGACTCGTCCAAAGAAACGGTAAAATCGAGTTTCTCCAGTAGCAAATGCGTCCAGGAACCGACCTCGGCGGCTGTGGGCGAGAGAGGCTGATCGGCCAGGAATGTGGGACGCTTTTTAAATGGCTCAGTTATGGTAACCGCTCGTGGCTTCTCTCTTCCAACCGGTTTTTGAGCGTGTGCGATGTCAACAGTTGAAGCAATAACAGACGGCGTCAAATCAGGTGTGAATTCGGGGTCGCCATCCAAATCAATCAGGTGTTTCAGATCGGTAACCCGGCTGCGAGCACGCAGACGCGACAGCGTTTCGTGTGGGTAACGCCAATTCAGGCGATTTATTATCTTTGTTACCTGCGGGTCTGCCGGTACTGTCTGAACTGAAGTATCACAGGAAATGAGTTCATCCAACGAAACAGGCGGCTTAGGCCGGTCGGAAAAAAGGGCTGCCTCCTGAATAATCTCGCTAACCTGTTCCGCTGGGTAAGTCGTAAGGGCAAAACGGGCACTAACTTCATCCGGCGGCGCAGACTCGGCCGAGTGGTCCTCCTGCTGAAAGAAACACCGCATATCCGGATGAGCGGCCAGAGCAGGGCCAAGCCAGTCGATTGGACGCAAGGCCGAACGAAGCAAAAACTCCGGCAGTTGTCCGCGTTCGTTGTGCCAACTCTGCCATTTTTTGCGTCTTTGATCCAGGTCAACGCTTGCCACCAACAGCAGCCGTTCGCGGGACCGGGTGAAGGCTACATAAAGAATCCGCATCTCCTCGGCAAGCCGGCGTTGTTTCAGCTCGTCGGCAATTACATTATGAGCGATGGTGGGCCAATTGTCTCGGCTGACGGAATCGACTATCCGCAATCCGACCGAACACGATTCGGACAAGTCAGGAAAACTCTCAAAAAGGATGGAACATCTGGTATCACGCAAATTAAATCCGCGAGCCAGGTCCGCGACGATCACCACGGGGAATTCCAGTCCCTTGCTCTTGTGCACACTCATAATACGCACAACATTGTCGGCTTCGCTCAGAATCGGTGCCGGCCCGAAATCACCTTCCTCCTCACGGAGCTTGTCAATAAATCGCAGGAAGCGTGCCAGCCCCTGCCGAGCAAAACTGCCGAACCGCCGAGCACAATCATGCAGGTATAAGAGATTACGATGCCGCTGACGGCCGTCAGGCAAACCGGTAACATAAGCCAATAAATCAGTCTCACGATAGATGTGCCAGATAAGCTCCGCCAGGTTGCCGCGCCGGGCCAAATCACGCCAGCGGTCCAACCGTTGAAAAAACCCGGCAAGACTGTCTTTGAGAGATTCGTCCGGACCGTCTTCAATATACCGGTTGATCGCATTATAAAACGAACCATCCGGGCAATGCAGACGTATAGCGGCCAACTGCGACTCATTCAGAGCCACAAGCTCACTGCGCAATACGGAGGCCAGCGCTATATCCCGCCGAGGATTATCGAGCAATTGCAACAGGCAAATCATATCCTGAATCTCAGTGGCGACAAAATAACCCCGGCTCAACTCCGCGTGCACCGGAATACCCATCCGTCCGAAGACCTCACTCCAGGGTTCAGCCCGCATCTTCATCGAACGCAGTAACACTACAATATCGCGATATTGAACCGGCCGTTTCTGCCCGCTATGCGGATCAACGACATTAAACTCAGCTTTGCCGTCGGGCCGATCAAGACCGACCATTCGGCGTATCCTTTGGGCAACTATCAGTGCCTCGCGACGGGTAGCGTCGAGGTCTTCCGTCTCGCCGGCAGCGTCAGTCGTATTTGAATTGTCAGAGGGGGTTTCGTCAATATTTATACTTCGGTCAAGAAGATGTATTTCCAAAGCCGGCGTCGGTTGGTCGTTCGCCTTTTTGTCATCACTGTCAACGGCATCAGCCTCATCGGCGGCATCATAAAAATCGGCCCCATAGACCAGAGACGCATCACGATAATAATCGATACCGGCGAAAGGCAGTGTCATACAGCGGGAGAAAATATAATTAACGGCGTCAATAATCCCACGGCGTGAACGAAAATTCCTGTTCAGATCGATCTTTTTGGGGCCGGGGGCAAGCTCGGAATTCGAACCGGGGGTTAAAGGAACGAATCTCTTGAACTTTTCCAGAAAAATATCAGGATCAGCCTGGCGGAAACCATAGATGCTCTGCTTGACATCACCCACCATAAATAAGTTACCGCCCACTGTGTTCTTGTCTGTGGGGCTTGGTTTATCCGCTGTTTCTCGCTGTCCCGTTGTTTCGCTATGCTCCGTTGTTTCGCGTTGCTCGTCCCGAAGGCATTGGATAATAGCCTCTTGTAATGGTGAGATGTCCTGGTATTCGTCCACCAGGATATAGCGGAACCGACGGCGTAATTGCAGAGCCACATCCGTAGGCCCATCGGGTCCGCGTAAAAGAGTAAGACACAATCGTTCCAGATCGGCAAAATCGAGTACGTTCTGCCGTCGTTTGCTCTGCCTGTAACGCTCGGCAAACTCACTGCGTAACTGTACCAGCAGATCGACAAATGGCTCCGTGCAATGAAGCTGCCTGATAACGGCATCGGTTTCAACCGCGTACTGCCTCTGTAGCTGTTTATATTCGTCTTTAGCCTGGTCGATCAAATCCTTGACTGGCGCGATGTCTTCCGAGCACAAATCTTTCGGTCGCGTGGGAGCACGCGGCAATTTTTCTGTCTCTTGCAATAGCTTCAGAGTCCGCGAAAAGTCGCCGGCCGAGAGTGATTCTTTTATCTCACAAAAAGCAGACATCAATTTATCCTGAATATAATCCGTATAAAAACTCAAGGCCGGGTAGTGTGGTATTATATTCCGGGCATACTCCAGACGGGCAATTACCCGGTCCAGTTGTGATTGTAAAACCCGCTTCCGGCGTCTGACCACGGTTAGGTTTTCCACATCGGGCTGATCGTCAGTCGAACTTCGTTCCGCTGCCGGAAGGTTCTGCCGCCAACTGTGCAGCCAGGCCTCCTGATCGTGCAGAGTATCGATAAAATTGTGCAGCCGAACCAGCAAATCGATCAGCGACCGGTCATTGCCGCCGGCACCATAAGCCTGAACAAAACCTGGAAAAACGTCGGCAGATTGATCTTGCGCCTCGGCAATGCGGCTATAGCGTTCTTCGAATAGTTCAGTCGCGATCTGCAACTTAAGAAGGTCGGCATCGTCGCCGTCGAGAATTTCATAAGTTCCGTCCAGTGGCAAATGATAAAAGAACTCGCGTAATACAGAATGGCAAAATGAATGCACGGTACCGATTTGCGCCTTGTCCAACAGAAGGAGCTGCCGCTGGAGGCGAGCGGAATAATCGGTACTGCCGATCAATCGGCGTAATTCACCGGCGATACGACTGCGCATCTCGGCGGCGGCCGATTCGGTAAAGGTCAGCACCAGCAACTCATCGATATTGCACGGTCGCGGCGTTTCCGTAAGCAGATAAATACATCGCTGAGCCAGCACAGCCGTCTTGCCCGACCCTGCCGAGGCCGTCAGCAGCACATCGGACCCAACGGTACGTATGGCCAACTCCTGCTCACTTGTCCAGTTAATTTGCCGTTCCACTATCTATCCTTCGTCAGATTAAATGGTGCGATACATCGCACCCTACTTAACTGTTATCCTTTATCCGTTCCAGTACTTCCAGCTTGTTATATTTGGAAAGTTGTCGGTAGGGATCGCTACTGAAATCGAAACGACAGAATGTACGATAATCGCAATGGCTGCATGGGGTTTCCTTTTCGCCCAGTCGATACGGGGCCACGTCGATTTTGCCGTCCAGAATTTCGGCTGCCATCTGAGCCAGCTTATTTCGACCGTGGGTGAGCATCCGGCGCATCTCATCCGGTTCAATCACTCCGGACTTGCCGGCGTTGCGAACAGAACCATCCTTATTAACAGCAAAACTATAATACGATGACCCTTGACCGAAATTCACCGTGTGATCCAAAACGCTCAGCCATTGATGATTCATAATGCCGGCTGCCTTGTGCAATTTTTCCGTACTTGCTATGTGCCCATCCAGAACATCTTCCGGCGGAGGTTCTTTATGCGAATCGCCCTGCCTATGGATCGGCAGATACAACGCGGCGGCAGGCTCTATAGAGCCGGTCTTCGTCCCATCCAGCAGGCTATAATGATTTTGTAAAACCAGCAGGTAACTGATCAGTTGCAGGGATAAGCCGTGATAAAACCGGACGAAGGAAAACGGCCGGGCGGAGGTTTTATAATCAATCACGCTCAGCCCCACACGTCCGTCTGGCCTGGCACTCATATCAATCCGGTCAATCTTACCTCGCAGTACCAGTCGTCGGCCACCGGCCATCGCAATCTCCAACGCTGGTATCGCGCCGCCATCGCCAAAGCCCAACTCACCATAACGTTGATGGAAATCGCCCGCCGCCGCCGTGGCCCGCAGTGACCGACAAAAACCGCCAAGCCGTTCGGCTGCGAGAGAAAGCAAAAATCGGTTCCGCGACGATTGTTCACGTAGTTCCGCGAAATCGCGACCCACCTCTGTTAATTTGCTCACGGCCTCGGCAATAAAATCCTCAATTTTGACATCCGACAGGTCGCTCCAGTCCAACTCCGCACGCCGCATCAGCAGAAATATCTGGTATAAAGCCTCATGGTAGAAGCTGCCCATATCCGGAGCGGCCAGTTTCAACTCCGCGCGCGGCTCAATCCTTAATACGTAACGGGCAAAAAACTGGAACGGACAGGCCGCGAACGTTTCCAGACGCGAAACACTGCCGGCGAGATTGGCGCTAAATAGTTTTTCAACCGTAACGGAATCCAGAACGGCAAGGTTGCGATAAGTCAGGCCGGCTAATCCACGACGCAAACTCCCGGCCCAGTCCTCACGGCTACGGGCATAATGATAAAGCTGTTCCCATATCGGATCAACCGAACGATAGTCCTGTCGCGAATCTGAAAACGCACGTGCCAACTGGCCCGCCAATTGCCCTACTGTGCTAATTTTATCAATGTTCGCCTGTCCCAAATCCTCACCGAGCCGCACAAAAACAGCGTCGTCAACCGCGTTAAAAATATTATCGATAAACGAGGATGGATTCAGGACATTGGCTTTGTCGTCGGCAACAATATAGCCGGCCCACAGAAATTTGCGGGCACGGGTCAGGGCAATATAAGCCAGATAGCGCTCGTGCAGCAGTTTTTCACCGCTGGCTGGGCCTAATTCAAAACCACCTTCCTGAAGCAACTCTCGCTGCGGATCGGTAAAAAAGGCGTCCGGCGGTATCACCTGTGGGAAATTCCGCTCATTCAACCCCAGCACAAACGCAGCTTGAATCTGCGGATGACGCGACCGCTCAATCGTACCGACCAGAACCTGATCCAGCACCGGCGGTATCAAACGCAGCGTCATCTGCTCCCACGCCCCATCAAGAATTTCAGCGTATTCCTGTAGCGTAATCTCATTTTCACCCAGCGCAGCCACAACATCGTCTAACCGGTCGATCACATCGCTATATATTTGCTCGTGCGTTTGAGCCTGGTCGAGCCGGCCGTAGTCCTGCTCGTCCCGATACCACCGCGATAGCGACTCGGCAACTTTCAACTTCTCCAGCAAATATACAATCCGGCCGGTTATTTCACGTACCGATAGTTTTTTTTCCGGCTGAAATTGCTCACCATACAGATTAGCCCGAATCTCCAACAGCACCGCCACGGCCTTACGCCGATATGAATCAATTTGCGCAACGGTCAGATTATTGGTTGTATCAGAGGCACGCTTTTTATCAACGCGCCCCCCCTGCCAGGGCCGCTCGGCCCGCCACTGGGCCGATTGAATCCCGTGAGCGAGACAATAATTCTCCAACTCGTCCACCGCTTCCCGCGGTAGCGGTACCAAGTCGGTCTTGAGATAATCAATTACGTGTTCCGTCTTGAAATCACTTACAAGGGCCGCCAACCCGCTACGGAGCAATTCGATAAGCGGGTGATGATGAACACTGCGCCGACGGTCGATAAAATACGCGATACCATAATCGGAAAAAACCGCCTCGATCAACTCCTGGTAATCGGTAAAATCACGAAGAATAACGGCTATGTTCCGGAATCGATAGTTGTGCTCACGGCACAAACAAAAAATGTGCTGCGCCGCCGCCTCCACCTCCGCCCGCCGCTGGGGCGCCTCCACGACAACAACATTTTTCACAGGAATATCATTCAGTCCGGAAACCGTCGGCCGGGGTTGATCAACACCTTTTTCATTATGATGGTTCCGGTTCAGAAAATCCCGTTCCAGACGGGCTAACGGCTCGGATTCCTGAAAACGCGGCATAAAAAAATCAGT